>DASTFY010000149.1:0-3422 GCA_035719525.1 Acidimicrobiales bacterium | reverse complement strand
TGGATGGCCCACTCGATCGCGCCCCGACCCATGATCGAGGACGCCCAGCACAACATGCGGATCACGATCGGCGGGGCGCAGTGCACCGCGCCGTACTCCTCGTCGGTGCTGAACATCTCGGCCATGAGCTTCGGCGCCCTCGGCGGCGCCGCCGTCCAGGCCATGAACAAGGGGGCCGCCACCGGTGGCTTCGCCCACGACACGGGCGAGGGCGGCATCTCGAAGTACCACCGCATGCACGGCGGCGACCTCATCTGGCAGATCGGCACCGGGTACTTCGGCTGCCGGTCCGCGGACGGCGCCTTCGACCCCGAGCTCTTCACGAAGAACGCCACCGGCGACCAGGTGAAGATGATCGAGATCAAGGTCTCCCAGGGAGCCAAGCCGGGCCACGGCGGGATCCTCCCCGGCGCCAAGGTCACCGAGGAGATCGCCGAAGCCCGGTTGGTCCCGGCCGGCCAGGACGTCTTCTCGCCGACGTACCACAAGGCGTTCTCCACGCCATTGGAGATGACGGCGTTCATCGCCCAGCTCCGGGAGCTGTCCGGAGGGAAGCCGGTCGGCTTCAAGATCTGCATCGGTGACCCGCGGGAGTTCATGGCCATCGCCAAGGCGATGATCGAGTCCGAGACCTACGCCGACTTCATCGTCGTCGACGGTGGTGAGGGCGGCACCGGAGCCGCCCCGCTGGAGTTCTCCGACTCCCTCGGCATGCCCCTGCTCGAGGGGCTGATGCTGGTCCAGAACGTCCTGGTCGGGGCGGGCATCCGGGACCGGTTCAAGATCGGGGCGAGCGGCAAGATGGTCAGCGCCTCGGCCATCGCCCAGTCCATGGCTCTGGGCGCCGACTGGTGCAACACCGCCCGCGGCTTCATGTTCGCCGTCGGCTGCATCCAGTCCCAGCGCTGTCACACCAACAAGTGCCCGGTCGGGGTCACGACCCAGGACAGCAAGCTCCAGCGGGCGCTGGTCGTGCCCGACAAGGCCGAGCGGGTGGCCAACTTCCACAAGAACACCGTGCACGCCTTGGCGGAGATGGTCGCAGCGATGGGCCTGGACCACACCTCCGAGCTGCAGCCGCACCAGGTGTACCGCCGGGTCAACGAGAACCTGGTGCAGACCTTCGACGAGATGTACATGTTCTTCGCCGATCGGGCGCTCATCGAGGGCACGGCGGCCGAGCGGTTCCAGCATCTGTGGGACCAGGCCTCCGCCCAGTCCTTCAGACCCAACGTCGCAGTCTGAACCCGAGGAGCCGGCAACCACGATGAGCAAGACCAAGTCCGTCGCGCAGGTCCTCCTCGATGTCCTCGCCGACGCCGGGGCCCGGGACATCTTCGGGGTCACCGGTGACGCCCTGAACACGCTGCTCGAGGCCATCCGCCACGACGACCGGTTCCAGTGGTTCGGCGTCCGCCACGAGGAGAACGCCGCCTATGCCGCCTACGCCCAGGCCGAGATCAGCGGCGGCATCGGGGTCTGCGCCGGCACCGTGGGCCCGGGGTCGCTGCACCTCATCAACGGGCTCTACAACGCCAAGCGCGAGGGCGCAGGCGTGGTGGCCATCACCGGGCAGGTGGCACGGGTCGAGCGGGGCACGGGCTACTTCCAGGAAGTCGACCTCACGAAGGCCTTCGACGACATCTGTTCGTACCAGGCCGTGATCGAGTCCCCGGAGCAGGCCGGGCGGGTGATGGAGATCGCGGTGCAGAAGGCGCTGGTGGAGCGCTCGGTGGTGCGGATCGAGCTGCCCGTGGACGTGATCGGCGCGGAGATGAACGGCCGTCACTTCCTGCACCCCCTCACTCACCACACCCCGCCCCTGGTCCCCGCCGACCGCGACATCGACCGGGCTGTGGCGGCCATCGACAAGGGCAAGAAGATCACGATCTTCGGCGGCGTCGGCTGCCGGGACGCCCGCGACGAGGTCCTGGCTCTGGCCCAGAAGCTCCACGCTCCCATCGTCCACACGCTGCGGGCCAAGGACATCTTCGACTACGGGGACCCGAACGTGATCGGTCTGACCGGCCTCATCGGCAACCCGTCCGGTTACCACGCCGTCTGGGACTGCGACGTCCTCGTCATGTTGGGCACGAACTTCCCTTACGACGGGTTCATCCCGGATGGCATCGAGATCGTCCAGGTCGACCGGCTGGTGGAGAACCTCGGCCGTCGGGCACCCGTCACCGTGGGCCTGGTGGGCGACGTCAAGGAGGCGGTGACGGCCATCGAGGCCAAGGTCGCGGCCAAGAGCAACGACCGCTTCCTGCACCATCTCGGCAAGATCCGCGACCGTTGGCTCGACGCGATGGACGGTCAGGCCGATCTGGACCGGACCGACGAGCCGCTCCATCCGCAGCTCTTCGCCAAGGCGATCAGCGACCGGGCCACCGACGACGCCTTCTTCGGTGTCGACGTAGGGGAGTGCACGGTGTGGATAGCGCGTCACGTCCGCATGGCCGGCGGTCGCCGGATGGCCGGCTCGTTCAACCACGGGTCCCTGGGTGCGGGCTATCCCGTGGCCATGGGCGCGTCGGCGCTTGACCCCAGCCGACAGGTCTGGGCCTTCGTCGGCGACGGTGGCTTCGGCATGGCCATGCAGGACCTGGTCACCGCGGTGCGCTTCAACTGGCCGGTCAAGATCCTCGTGTTCGACAACAGCGAGCTCGGCTTCGTGAAGATGGAGACCGAGGTCGCCGGTCTGCCGCTCTATCCCGATGCCACGCACCTGCAGAACCCGGACTTCGCCGCGTACGCCCACGCCTGCGGAGCGGGCGGCGTCCGGGTGGAGCACGCGGCGGACATCGTCCCGGCCATCGAGGCGGCCATCGCCCACGACGGCCCCTTCGTCATCGACGCAGTGGTCAGCCCCGGTGAGCTGACGATGCCGCCCCATCTCGACTTCGAGATGGCGTGGGGCTTCGGGCTGTCGAAGGCCAAGGAGGCGCTGATCGGCGTCCGCGGCGAGCACGAGCAGTGGACCGGCTGGCGGGACGAGCTCAAGGCCAACCTCCACAAGGAAAGCTTCGAGGCCCTGTGACGCGACCGGCGTGGACCGCGGTCGACACCGAGTCGCTGGAGGACGTGTCGACCGAGATCGAAGAGGACGTCGCCGAAGGCCTCGTCCAATGACCACCCGTCCCGACCACCACGAACCCACCGGAGCTCCCTGTGCCCACTGACCCCGAACCGAAGGCGGTCCGCCTTGGCGGCCTGCACCTCCTGAGCGACCCCCTGCTGAACAAGGGCACCGCGTTCACGGTCGACGAGCGCGACAGCCTGGGCCTGCACGGCCTGGTGCCGACCCACGTCGAGACCATCGCGCAGCGGGTCGACCGGGTTCGTTCCCAGTTGGCGGACGAGACGACCGATCTGGCCCGGCACATGCTGTTGCGCGACGTTCAGGACTACGACGAGACGCT
>DASTFY010000148.1:0-4402 GCA_035719525.1 Acidimicrobiales bacterium | reverse complement strand
GCGCGCCGGGAAGGCAAGGCGCGATGCGCTCCACGTCGGTGAGCGTGGCGTACGCCGTGTCGATGGGCGCGTTCACGGTGAAGTCGTTGATGAGTTCCATCGTCGGAGATCCTCGAGGGTGTCGATGTCGGCTGGACTTCCCGGGCACGCTACTTCGGTCACGAGGTCGGGCCGCATCCTCATGACCCGGCGGGCGCCCTCATCCCCCTCGGTCGGCAGCAGGTCCCACACCGACGCGGCCAGGCGGACGGGGTTACCCCGACGACCGCGGTAGGTGGCCACGGCGATGGGCGACTGTGCCGCGGCCAGCGCTCGCCAGGCCTCGGCGACGACGAAGGGCTGGTCGGCCAACCCCACCACGATCGCCGCGTGCCCGCGGGCGCGCGCGTGCGCGACGGCCAGCCCGAGAGAGGTGGCCTGGCCCTCCGCCCAGCGGGGGTTGGTCAGCACGACCACGTCATCGGGGAGGGGCAGCTCGACCGCTCCGGTCACGACCACGGTCTCGTCCAACGCCGCTGCCAGGACCTGCGCCAAGGACCACTGCACCATCGGTCGCCCCCTCAGCGGGGCCAACAGCTTGTGCGCGGGACGATCGTGCGCGTCGCCGGTGGCGAAGCGGGTGCCGCCGCCCGCGGCCAGCAGCACCGCGGCGACGGAGTGGGCGACGGCGGCCATCGCGGGAGTGTGGCCTGCCGCCAGCGTTCCCGTGCAGTGACGGACGTCACAGGCGGGTATCACGTTCAGTGACGGTTCTGTCGCGCTAGACCGTAACCTATTCGAAACACAGCGGTTGGGGCTGGTGGTCGAGGGTGCCCGTCACGGGCGACTCTGACCGCGGCGGAGCCCCCAGCCAGGAGGTTCCTCGATCCCATGTCCATCCCCTCCCGAGCCCTTTCGCGCGCCGTCTTGGCCGGCGTGTCGGGTCTGGCGCTCACCATCGCCGGGGCGGCCGCCGCGCCGGCCGGGGCCGGTGCCACGGCCGTGTACGTGGCCGACGATCTCCGGGGCGCCGACACCGTCGGCGTCGCGCAGCAGGCCCTGTCCGCCCTGCAACGCAGCGACCGGGCCAACTACGCCGTGCTGCGGCAGCGCCTGGCCGCGTTGGTCGCCCCCCAGGCCGGGTTGGACCCGCTCGGGCTCGACGCGGTGTGGAGCGGCGCCGATCCCCGCCGCATGGTCGCTCTCCTCTCGGCCCTGACGCAGGTGGGCGTGCCCTACCGGCGCCTCGGCAACATCCCGGGCCAGGGCTTCGACTGCTCGGGGCTGACGAGCTGGGCCTGGTCCCAGAGCGGCGTGGGGCTACCCCACCAGTCGGGCCGGCAGATCCGGGGCGTCCGGTCGATCTCGGTGGCCGAGGTCAAGCCCGGCGATCTGCTCTACTTCCCCGGCCACGTGATGATGGCGCTGGGAGTGGGCGGGGCGATGGTCCACGCGCCGAACTCGGGCAACGTGGTGGAGATCAAGATGCTCTCCGAGCGCCAGCACCGAAGCCTGCGGGCCGGCGACCCGTTGACCTGAGGGACCCGGCACGCGGCCGTCAGTGGATCGCGCCCTCGCCGTCGCGGAGCGAGGGTGCCTTGCGGCCCGTGTGGAGAGCGATGATCTCCGCGCAGATCGACACCGCGGTCTCTTCGGGTGAGCGGGCGCCGATATCGAGACCGATGGGCGCCATCACCCGCTCCATGTCGGCCCCGCTGATCCCCACCTCGGCCAGCCGCTCCATGCGCTTGGCGTGGGTCCTGCGGGAGCCCATCACACCGATGTAGCCGACCCCGGTGGCCAGCGCGCCCTCGAGGGCGGGCACGTCGAACTTGGGGTCATGGGTCAGGATGCATACCGCGTCGCGGCTCCCCAGGCTGGCACCCCGCTCGGCGAAGACCGGTCCCGGCCAGGTGACCACGACCTCGTCGGCCATCGGGAACCGACGACGGGTGGCGAAGATCTCGCGGGCGTCGCAGACGACCACCCGGTAGCCGAGCACCTTGGCGACCTTGGCCAAGGCCGCGGTGAAGTCCACCGCTCCGAAGATCAGCATCTGCGGCGGCGGTGCCCAGCTCTCTACGAACACGCTGACCTGGCCGATAGCCGGATCGTCGGGGTTGTTCTGCCCCTCGGGGCCGTAGTGGCGGACGCCGGTGCGTCCGGCTTCCAGCTCGGCCAGCGCGTCGCGGGCGACAACCCGGTTCAGCTCAGGATGGCCGAGGTCGCCCCTGGCGGCGGCGTCCGGGTGGACCAGCAGCTTCGAGCCGACGTGAGGACCGTCGATCACGGTGGCGAGCGCTACGGGCTGCTCGGCCCGGATGCGGTCCCGCAGGGTCTCGTACAGCGGCACCGCGGTCACCAGTCCAGCGGCTCGATGAAGAGCCGGATGGTGCCACCGCAGGTGAGGCCGACTGCGAATGCCTCGTCGTCGGAGTAACCGAAGCTGACCATCCGCCCCGGGCCGCCCTCGTCGAGGATCCCGAGGGCCTCGGTGACCACCGCTCCCTCCACGCAGCCACCGGACACCGACCCGGCCACCTCGGCGTCCTCGCTCACCGCCATCGCGGCACCCGGATCCCTCGGGCCGGACCCTTCGATGTCCACCACGCGAGCGACGGCCACCCGCTTGCCGGCGGCCTGCCAACGCTCGATGTCGTCCAGGATCTCCTTCATCGTGAGATCACCTCCGCCAGTTCCTCGAGCGCGATCATCGAATGCCCTTCCACGAAGTCGTCAACATACGGCAGTGCGGCCGCCATTCCCCGGGCCAGTGGCGCGTAGCCCGGCGTCACCTTCAGCGGGTTGACCCACACCACCTTGTGGGCGACGCGCTGCAAGCGGGCCATCTGCTCGGCCAGCACCTCGGGCTCGCCGCGATCCCAGCCGTCGGAGAGGATCACGACGATGGCACCGCGGGCCATCCCCCGTATACCCCACCGATCGTTGAAGCGCCGCAGGCACTCGCCCAGACGGGTGCCACCCGACCAGTCCTGCACCTGCTCGGCGGCCTGGGCCAGCGCCCGGTCCGGGTCGCGCGAGCTGAGCTCTCGGGTCACGCGGGTCAGTCGGGTGCCGAGCGCGAAGGCCTCGACCCGCTGCCGGCCGGCGACCGCGGCCTGCACGAAGCGCAGGAGCGCACGGGCATAGGGCTCCATCGAACCCGAGACGTCGAGCAGCAGGACCAGCCGACGCAGCCGTTCGCCCGGCTCCCGGTAATGCTGCCTGATCGGCTCGCCCCCGGAGCGCAGCGCCGCTTGGATCGTCCGGCGCAGGTCGGGACGGGCCTGCCGGGGACGGTGACCGGGCTTGGTCTTGACCAGCCGCCGCGATCGCCGGGGCGATCCGGCCAGGCGGAGATCGGCCATGAGGCGCTGGGCCTCGTGCAACTCGTCCCAGGAGTACGCCGCGAAGTCCTTGTGGCGCAGGGTCTCCACGGCGGAGAACCGCAGGGTGATTGTCGGGTCGTCGCCGGCAGGCTCGGCTTCGTCCGGCTGATCGTCGTCCTCGTCGGTGTCGATGGCGAGCGTGAGGTGCAGCACGTCCTCGGGCGCTGGCTCCTCGCCCGGCTGGCGCAACTCCCAGAACACCGAGAAGGCACGATCGAAGAAGGGCAGGTCCTCGGGGCGGCGGACGAGGGTGGTGCGCGCGGTCCAGTAGACGGCGTCGCGGTCCTCCAGCCCGAGGGCGGCCAGTCCTTCGCCGAAGGTGAGCACGTTGCCGAGCGGGACTGAGAGCCCACCGCCCCGCAGGACGCGCGCGAAGGCGACGGCCAGCTCCTCGGCGGCGCCGCTCACCCCGGCAGCAGGCCCCGCTCGAAGGCCTGCTTCACCAGGTCCGCGACGCCGTGTTGACGGACGCGCTCCTGGTCCTCGCGGTACTTCAGCACGGTTCCGAGCGTGGCGCTGACGGTCGCCTCGGACAGCTCGGTGGTGCCCAACACCCCCAGCGCGGCGGCCCAGTCGATGGTCTCGGCCACTCCGGGTGGCTTGTACAGCTGGAGGCCGCGCATGGCTTCGACGGCGGCGGCCACCTGACGAGCGAGCGACTCCTGCACGTCGGGAACCCGGAGGCGGACGATCGCCACCTCGCGCTCGAAGTCGGGGTGCTCGACCCAGTGGTAGAGGCAGCGCCGCTTGAGCGCGTCGTGGACGTCGCGCGTGCGGTTGCTCGTCAGTACGACGAGCGGCGGGTCGATGGCGCGGAACACGCCGAGCTCGGGCACGGTGATCTGGAAGTCGGAGAGGACCTCCAGCAGGTAGGCCTCGAACTCGTCGTCGGCGCGGTCGATTTCGTCGATCAGAAGGACGGCGGGCTCCGGCTCCTGAATCGCCCGCAGCAGCGGACGCTCGAGCAGGAAGTCGCGCTGGAAGATGTGCGCCTCCTTGGCGTCGGCGGACAGATCTTCGCTCTCCCTGATCTT
>DASTFY010000147.1:0-7365 GCA_035719525.1 Acidimicrobiales bacterium | reverse complement strand
TGTCCCGCAACTCCTGGGCGATGTCGTCGTACACGCCACCGAGGTTGTTCTGCTCCAAGAGGTCGCTGCGCCGGCGGCGTAGCCTCTCCATGAGCTCCCGAAGGCCCTGCAGGCGCTCACCGCTGCGGTCCCGGAACCCGCTCTGCATCAGCCGGCGCAGGGCGTTGTTGAGGTCACCGTGGTACAGGAGGTCGTCGGTGATCTCCTCCAGGACGCTGTCGGCGTCGAGCTCGAAGCCGACCTGCGTGCCGTCCCAGCGCGAGTAGGCGAACCGGCCGGCCATGGTCCGAGGGTACCGCCGTCCTCCGGCCCGCCCGCCCGCCGGGGGTCGGCCGAAGTGCAAACTATTGCAAGCACAAGGCCCCGTGGCGCCGGTATCCTGGAGGCATGCGGGTACAGCGCACCTTCGCCTTCGCGGACCTCTCCGGGTTCACGAACTACACCGCCGAGCACGGCGATGACGCCGCGGGTCGCGTGCTGGCGGAGTTCCGGGCCATCACGCGGCGCCTGGCGTCGGACCGCGGAGTACGAGTGGCGAAGTGGTTGGGGGACGGCTGCATGGTCGTGGCCATCGACCAGGAGGACATGATCGCGTTCGCCCTGGAGCTCGAGCGGGAGGCCTCGGCGGCCTGCGCGCCGCTGTCCGTGCGCATCGGGGTCGCGACCGGGCTGTCGCTGCTCTTCGAAGGCGACGACTACATCGGTTCGGCCGTCAACCTCGCGGCGCGGCTGTGCGACTTCGCTGGTCCGGGTGAAGTGCTGATACCGGCCGATCAGACCCTCGATCTCCCTGACGGCGTCACCGACACCCCGCACGGGGTCATCGAGCTGCGCGGCTTCCCCGAGCCGTTGACGGTGGCCAACCTGTCGGGCACCCCGATGGTGCAGGGCCGTAACGACACCGGCGAGCTCTGGACGAGGTCACCCTTCCTGTCCTGACTGGGGGACTAGCGTTCACTTGTGGGCGAAGCGGCGACCGACGGCCTGGCATGGACGCTGGACTCGGACCACTTCCCCGACCCGGTCACCCGGTGGTCATCGACGCTCTACACCACCTACGAGACCAGGATCGTCGCTCGCGTCCTCACGGAAATCGGCCTGCTGCTGGGCGGAGTGGCGTTCCGTGAGTTCGACGGTCGCATCTACAGCGCCGTCGTGCCGTTGGGCGGTCGGTCGCGCACCGCTCCACCACGCTGGCTGATCCCGGTCATGTGCCGCACGGTGCCGCGCCTACGCCGGCGGCTCGCCGCCGGCCACACGGCGGACGTGACGGACTGGCCGGGCCGGGTGGTCGAGGAGTGGGAGGCCGGGGCGGAGGAGGAACTGCTGGAGCGCGGAAAGGGGTATCTGGCGGGCGATCTCGCCGCGCTGACCACGGGGCAGGTCGCGGCCCGGCTGGAGGAGCAGCTCCGGTTCACCGAGGAGTGCCTCTCCTGGCACGCCCGCCTCCACGTCGCCGGCGCTGACGCCATCGGCCGCCTCGGACTAGAGGTCACCCGCAGTCACGGTTGGGCCGCAGGGGAGCTGGTGGACCTGTTCACCGGGCTGTCGCCGAGCACCACCGAGCCGGCCGAAGCCCAGCGGGCCATCGTCGACCTGGTGCGGGAGGCCGGCGCGCTCCCCGTGCTCGACGCCGCCGGCACACTGGCGGACGTCGCCGCGATCTCGCCCGCGGTGTCCGCGGCGCTCCAGGGATACCAGGAGCTGTGGGGCCAACGCGCGGTCCGCTACGAGGTGGCCTGTCCCACCGTCGTCGAGCACCCCGAGTGGCTCCTGCGGCAGCTGCAGGATGCGGCCCACCTCCCAGCCGACCGGAAGGAGGTGGCCCAGCGACACGAGGCCACGCGGGCCACCGCGGAGGCTCGCCTGCTGGCCGCGCTCGGCAACAGCTCGCTGACCCGGCGCCGTCTCGCTCGCGCCCGGCGGGTGTTCCCCCACCGGGAAGGCAACGAGGCGGCGACCATCGGCATCCCGGTGGCCGGCCTACGCCGGCTCGGGCTGCACATCGGCGGCCGGCTGGGCCTCTACCGCCCGGAGGACGCGTTCGACCTCACGTTCGAGGAGATCGTCGAGGCGCTCCGGCGACCCGACGACGTCGGCGACCGCGCGCCGCTGGCCCTGCAACGTCGTGAAGAACGGGAGCGGATGGCGGCGAAGGCGCCCGCCCCCGAGATCGGCGAGCCCCCGGCCAATCCGCCTGACCGGCGAGGGTTCCCCCGGGCCGCGGTCGAACAGCTCGACGCACTCCTCTGGTACACCGACCAGGTGATGGCCCCCCTCGGCTCGGCGCGGCTGGACGACGGGGTGATCAGCGGTCTCGGCGCCTCGCCCGGCGTCTACGAGGGCAGGGCGCGACTCGTCAGGGACGAGGGCGATTTCGAGCGGATCAGGCCGAACGACGTCGTCGTGTGCCCGATCACCTCGCCGGTCTGGTCGATCGTCCTCCCCGGTGTCGGCGCGCTGGTGTGCGACGGCGGCGGCGTCCTCAGCCATAGCGCCATCATCGCCCGCGAGTTCGGCGTCCCCGCCGTGGTGGCCACCACCTCCGCCACGACCATCATCCCCGAGGGGGGCCGGGTGCGCGTCGACGGCCGAGCGGGCGAGGTCACGCTCCTCGGCTAGGAGTGCGCTGACGTACCCGGCCCCGGCCGGGAGGTCAGCCGCGGCTGCGGTAGGTCGCCCTGGCCCCGCTGGCGTCTTTGTTGAGCCGCTTGGACAGGTGGAGGCCCTCGAGGATGAACTCGACCGCGGCGGCCACCGCGGCGGGTGACTCGTCGCCGCCCGTGAGATCCTCCACGGGCTCGCGGAGGGCGGGGATGCTGGTGACCAACGCCGCCATCTGCGCGGAGGGGACGTCCTCGCCGGTGTGGGCCACCACGCCCTCGTCGAAGGCGGTGAGCACGCCGCGCAGGCGCTCCGGCGACAGCCGCTCCTTGAAGACGGTGAGGACGGCGCCCTTCAGCATGGCCTCGATGATCTGACCCTCCCGGCCCTCTTCCAAGGTCTCGATCTCGATCTTCCCCGAAGTGGAGGAGGCCAGCGCCTCCAGGTCGCTCACCCGCGGGACCACCTCCCGCTCCCCTGACCGCAGCGAGCGCCGCAGCGCGTTGGCCCCGAGGACCTCGATGTTGGACACCGACAGGCGGACCGACACACCGGAGCGCTGGTTGACATGGCTCGACTGGCGGGCCAAGTGGGAGAACGTGGCGACGACGTCCTCCATGTAGTCAGGGAGGCGCATCGGGATGTCGACGACGGCGCCCGGCCGCGCCTCTTGCCGCATGATCGCCACCTCGGTGGCGACTTCGAGCGGGTAGTGGGTGCGGATCTGGCTGCCGAAGCGGTCCTTCAGCGGGCTGATGATGCGACCGCGGTTGGTGTAGTCGTCCGGATTGGCCGACGCGACGAGGACCACGTCGAGCGGGAGGCGGATCTTGTAGCCGCGGATCTGCACATCGCGCTCCTCCAGGACGTTGAGCAGGCCGACCTGGATCCGCTCCGCGAGGTCAGGCAGCTCGTTGAGAGCGAAGATGCCGCGGTTGGTCCTCGGCACCAGGCCGAAGTGCAGCGTCAGCTCGTCCGAGAGGTATCGGCCCTCGGCCACCTTGATGGGGTCGACCTCGCCGATCAGGTCGGCGATGGACGTGTCGGGGGTGGCCAGCTTCTCCCCGTAGCGCTCGTCCCGGTGCACCCATGTGATCGGCGTGTCGTCCCCGGCCTGCGCGACCAGCTCTCGGGCGTGGCTGGACACGGGGTCGTATGGATCGTCGTTGATCTCGCTCCCGGCGACGATGGGCAGCCACTCGTCCAGGAGGCCGGTGAGCGAGCGGATCATGCGGGTCTTCGCCTGGCCCCGCTCGCCCAGGAAGATGATGTCGTGTCCGGCCAGGATGGCGTTCTCGAGCTGAGGCATCACCGTGTCGTCGTAACCGATGAGCCCACCGAGCAGAGGCTCTCCGGACGCCACCTTGGCCACTGCGTTCCGGCGGATCTCCTCCTTGACCGGCATCGATCGCCAACCCGACGCCTTGAGCTGTCCCAGGGTCCTCGCCGGCGGTGACGGGTTGCGGGGGGATGGCGCCATGGCTCGACCCTACCGGTCTCCAGTCCGGCGCCACTCGGCCGCGTCGGTACGGTGGAGCGCCGATGGACCTGTCCGGTACATGGCGCGCCGCAGCCGCCGACGATGACCTGCGCCGTGGCGCACTCGGGCTCGATTTCGACGACGACGGCTGGGAGTCCGTCCCAGTACCGGGTCACTGGCGCTCGGTGCCCGCCTTCGCGTCGAGTGACGGGCCCCTCCTCTACCGGACCCGATTCGAGCTCGATCCGGGCCCGGCCGGCGCCCGCCACTGGGTGGTGCTCGACGGCGTCTTCTACCAGGCCGACGTCTTCCTCGACGGCGCGTACCTCGGCGATCCAGAGGGGTACTTCTTCCCCCACTCCTACGAGATCACCGATCTCGCCCGCTTGGCCCCGGAGCACGTCCTGGCCGTCGAGGTGGCGTGCAGCCGCCCGCAGGACCGCCGGGTCAAGCGCAACCTGACCGGGATCTTCCAGCACTGGGACTGCATCGACCCCGCGTGGAACCCGGGAGGGCTGTGGCGCGGCGTCCGGGTGGAGCGCACCGGCCCGGTGCGCAGCAACCGCATGCGGGTGCTGTGCCACGACGCCGAGCCCGCTCGCGCCAACCTCATGGTCCGGGCCGACCTCGACAGCGACGATTCGCGCACGGTGCGCATCCGCACCACCGTCGACGGCAAGATCGAGCGCGAACGTGAGCATTCGCTGGCCAAGGGTCTCAACTCCGTCGAGTGGACCTTCGGCGTGGACAACCCGCGGTTGTGGTGGCCGCGCGCCCTCGGAGACCAGCCATTGGTCACGCTCGAGGTCACGGTGACAGCCGATCACGAGCCGAGCCACGCCCGCAGCGTCTGCACCGGCCTCCGGCGGGTGGCGATGCACCGCTGGGTGCTGAGCGTCAACGGCGAGCGTCTCTTCCTGAAGGGCGCCAACGCGGGACCGACCCGCATGGCCCTGGCCGAAGCCACCCCCGACGAGCTGCGCCGTGACGTCGCCCTCGCCGCTGACGCCGGCCTCGACCTCTTGCGGGTCCACGGCCACATCACGCGGCCGGAGTTCTACGAGGCGGCCGACGAGCTCGGCATGCTCGTCTGGCAAGACATGCCGCTCCAGTGGGGCTACGCCCGCTCCGTCGGTCGGCAGGCGGCCCGCCAGGCCGCGGAGGCCGTGGACCTGCTCGGGCACCATCCGTCGGTCGCCATCTGGTGCGGGCACAACGAGCCCATCGCCCTCGACGTCCGTCCCGGTGAGCCCGTCAATACCCGGCGCAACGCGGTCGACCTCGTCAGCGGGCAGGAGCTGCCGAGCTGGAACCGCTCCATCCTCGATGCCCGCATCAAGCGCACGTTGGAGCGCGCCGACGGCACCCGCCCGGTGATCGCCCATTCCGGCGTCGCGCCGCACCTCCCACAGCTCGACGGCACCGACAGCCACCTGTACTTCGGCTGGTACCACGGCGACGAGCGCGACCTGCCCGGCTTCGCTGCGGCGTGGCCGAAGATGGTGCGCTTCGTCAGCGAGTTCGGAGCGCAGGCCGTTCCGACGCATGCCGAGTTCATGGCGCCCGGGGACTGGCCCGACCTGGACTGGGACCACCTCGCCCGCCGGCACTCCCTCCAGAAGACCGTGTTCGACGAGCGGGTCCCGCCCGACGATCACGCCACGTTCGCCGGCTGGCAGGAGGCCACCCAGCGGTACCAGGCCCGCCTACTCCGCCACCACATCGAGACCTTGCGGCGGCTGAAGTACTCGCCGACCGGCGGCTTCTGCCTGTTCAGCCTGGCCGATGCCGCGCCCGCCGTGACGTGGTCGATCCTGGGGCACGACCGATCCGCCAAGCGGGCCTACTACGCGGTCGCCGAGGCCTGCCGGCCGGTCATCGTCGTGGCCGACCGCATACCGAGCGGGGTAGTCCCCGGGGAGACGCTCGGCCTCGACGTCCACGTCGTGAGCGACCGCCGCTCGGCCATCCCGGATGCGTCGGTGAGCGCGGTGCTCTCCTGGCCTGGGGGCGACCAGCGCTGGCGGTGGCGCGGCACGATCGCAGCTGATGCCTGCGTGCGGGTGGGCACCATCCAGGTCGTCGTGCCGGACGCCCCGGGCGCGTTGATGCTCGATCTGGAGCTGGTGGCCGGCGACGAGGCCGCCACCAACCGCTACGAGAGCCGCATCACCCGGATCTAGGAGTGCTCAGATCGGCCCTGGAGGTCCACGGCCGTCTGTGTCGCCGAGAACCGCGGCCAGCGCGGAATGCGTCGACACAAGCGTCCCGGCGCCGTCGTCACCGATCTGGACCGTGCCCGCACTGCGGCGAAATCTCCACCATTCGACACCTATCGATGTCGAGGAACGGGTGGCAGCTTCGTCCCTCTGCTGAGAAGACCACCTGGATGAAAGGACATCATCATGACCAAGGAAGAGATTGCCGAGATTCTGGCCAAGCCGTACGCGCAGCAGCTGCTCAACGGCCCTGAGCCGGCCCGGATGGCGTACGACGGCCTGGACGATGACCCCCGGGTCATTCCGATCGGTTTCTGGACCGAGGGCGAGCGGGTCGTGATGGCCACCGTGCCGAAGTCGGCAAAGGTCGCCGCACTACGGAAGCACCCCAAGGTCGCGCTGACGATCGACCAGGGCGCCTTCCCGCCGAAGGTGCTGCTGATCCGCGGCACCGCCGAGGTCGAACTGGTCGAGGGGATCCCGGACGGCTACCTGACGGCCGGTCGGAAGGTGATGACCGATGAGCAGTACCCGGAATGGGTGGCCGGCGTGCAAGGCCTTTACGACGAGATGGTCGTCATCACGATCACTCCGACGTGGGCCAAGCTCCTCGACTTCGAAACCACCATCCCCAAGGCAGTCGAAGACCTCATCAAGGAGAAGTCGGCCGGCTGACGGCGCACGCGATACCGAGCCGCGCCGAATGCCCTGATGGAGCATCGTCGAGGACTCGGTTGAACACGCCGTACCCGTCCAGCTCGGCGGTGCGGGTTGCTCGTGTGGCGCGACGGATCATGCATCTGGCGTGATCGACAGGACCGTGGGCGCGTGGCCATCCGACTCGCCGCTGCGTCGAGAGGCAGAGCGGTCTTGGCGGCTTCCGGCTGGCTCCTCGAATCATGCGGTGGGGTCGAGCGGTGGGTGCTCGAGCACGCGGGGCCGGTACTCGACCAGTTGGATGCGGCCGTCGAAGGTGCGGTTGTCGATCATCTCGAGGGCGACGTCCGGGTAGCCGTCGTAGATGCGTTCTGCTCCCGTGGCGCCGGTGATCACCGGGAACAT
>DASTFY010000146.1:0-7825 GCA_035719525.1 Acidimicrobiales bacterium | reverse complement strand
CGGGCCACGACGAGGGCCTCCTCGTCGTAGTAGGTGGTCCGGCCCACCGGGCGGCCGACGACCAGGCCGTAGCGCTCGACCTCGCGGAGCTGCGTCGCGCTCAGCCCCGAGGCTCCAACCAGCTCCTCGAAGGTGAGGCTGGATGACGGGATGATGGCCAGCTCTTCCTCATCCGGTGGGGGCTGGGCTTCGATGACCGGCGGCTCGAGGTCGACGGGCGGCAAGGGCGGGGGGTCCGGTTCCGGCTCGGACGCGCCGCCGTTGGCGGCGGGGGCAACCGGTCGCACGACCGGCCCCGTGCCCTCGCCCGCCTCGAGTCGCTTCCTGATGACGCGCAGCGGGAGGTAGCTGTCCTTCTGCTCCCGGAGGATGAACCTCAGCCGCTCGATGTCGAGGTCGTAGAACTTCCGGTACCCGGACGGTGTGCGCTCAGGGTCGATGAGGCCTTGGCTCTCGAGGAAGCGGATCTTGGAGATCGTGACGTCAGGGAACTCCTCCTGCAGCAGCTGGAGCACTTCGCCGATCGACAAGAACGCGCGGGCACTCACGCCGTGCCGCCGAGGGCGTCCAGGAACAGCATGCGGAACTTCCCGATCTGCACCTCGTCGCCGTTGTTCAGCCGGGCCTTCTCCACCCGCTCGCCGTTGACGTACGTCCCGTTGAGCGAGCCCGCGTCGCGGATCTCATACCCGCCGTCGTCGATCCGTTCGATCTCGGCGTGACGGCGGGACACCGTGATGTCGTCAAGGCTGATGTCGCTCTGCGGGTGACGGCCGAGCCGGGTGAGCGGGAGGTCGAGGGTGAGTCGCTGGCCGGCCATCACGCCCGCCCGGACCACCAGAACCCCCGAGCTGGTGTCGACGTCGTCGAGGTCCACCACCACGTCGTCCTGCGAGCCGGGAGCATCCTGCAGCGGATCGACCGCGTGGATCCGCAGGGTGCGGTCCCCGCCCGAGGTGGCGAGGGCGGAGCCGCACGACGCGCAGAAGTTGGCGCCCTGCGGGTTGAGATGGCCGCAGTTCGTGCAATAGACGCCGGTCACGCCCGACCGCCGTCAGCCTTCGATCAGCGCGCGGTAGGCCGAGGCGTCGAGAAGCCCGCCGATCTCCGCACCGTCCGGCACCTCGATCACACAGAGCCAGCCCTCGCCGTACGGGTCGCCGTTGAGGTGCTCCGGGTGGTCGGCCAGGGCCTCGTTGACCTCCACGATCGTGCCGCTGACCGGCGCGTAGATGTCCGAAACCGACTTGGTGGACTCCACCTCGCCGAAGCGGTCACCGGCCTGCACTTCCGTGCCGACGGCGGGCACTTGGACGAACACGACGTCGCCCAGGGCGTCCTGTGCGTAGTCCGTGATGCCGATGCGTACCCGGACCCCGCCTCCGCCTGCTTCCGTCATGCGGGCCCACTCGTGATCCTTCGAATAGCGCAGGTCGTCGGGCACGTTCATCTGTGGGAACTTAGCCGTGCCCGGCCGGTCAGCGGACAAGGCGGCGGATGCGCCGCGCGTAGTCCTTCGACAGGGCGCGGGCCCCCGCCGCTGAGCCGGCCTCGGCCCAGAGGTGGGTGACGGGCTCGGACGGATCGGGAAGCACCAGCGCCCAATCGAGCCCGTGACACACCTTCACCCCGTCCACCAACGTCACCTCGCCCTCCGCCTTCTCGAGCAGCGAGCGCATCACCAGACCCTTCTGCTCCCAGGGCGTCGCCACGGCCTCGTGGGTCAGGTACACGGCCGGCAGCCCGCGCCGCACCTCGGCCAGCTGGCGGCCGCTCCGCGCGAGGAGGTCCAGCATCTTCACCAGCGCGGCTGCGGCATCGAAGGCGGGAAGGAAACCAGGGAGGATGTAGCCGCCCTGCCCGTCGGCGGCAAAGCCCACCCCCGGCTGTTCGGCCGCCTCCATCAGCGCAGGGGTCGAGATCTTTGTCTGCACGATGGTGACCCCGCGCGCAGTGGCGATGCGCTCGGCATGCGCCGTCATGTTGACTGGCAGGGCGATGCGGTCGCCGAGCAGATGGTCGCAGACCAGCTCGACGAAGCAGAGCGTGGTCTCGGTGTCGGTGAGCACGTCGCCCTCGTCGTCGATCAGCGTCAGGCGCTCGGCGGACGTGTCGAACACCGCGCCCAGCTGCGCGCCCGACGCCCGCACGAGATCCGCCACCCTCCGAGTCGACGCCGCCGGGTCGAAGGAGAGCTGGCCGATGGTCGACGAGTAAGGGTTGACGGCCAGCACGTCGGCCCGCAGCTTGGTCAGCACCGCCGCCATGGCCAGCGACGCCGACCCGTAGCCGTAGTCGATCACCAGCTTGAACCGGCGCTCCGCGATCCGACCCGGCTCGACGATCTGGGCCAGCTCGACCGTGTAGTCCTCCACCGCCCGGTGCGGGAAGGAGATGTCCCCCATCTCCTCGGGTAGGGCCCGCCGATAGTCCTCCCGCTGGAACAGGCGCTCGATCCGACGTTGCGCCCCTTCGCTCAGGTCGGTGCCGTTGCTGTCGTAGAAGTGGATGGCCACGCTCGACGGGTCGTCGTTGCGCAGCCCGACGCTGAGGCCACCGATCGCCTTGGGCGACTTCACCAGGAACCGGGTGACGGGCGTCGACGCCACCTCCAGGTCCAAGACGTTGATCCCGGCCGAGTTCAGCCCGGCCATGAGTGCACGCTTGAGCATGCGGGCAGAACGGCTGGAGTCACGCGAAGTCACCACCGTTTCCCCCTTGCGCAGGCTGGTGCCGTACGCGAGGGCCAGCTTGACGGCCAGCTCGGGCGTGATGTCCACGTTGGCCAGGCCGTCCACGCCGTCCCGGCCGAACAACGACGACGCGCCCCGGCTCTCCCACACGATCGAGGAGTTGACGACCGCGCCTTCCTCGATGGTCTTGAATGGGTAGACCTTGACGTCGGCCGCCAAGGTGGCATGGGCACCGACTTGGACCTCGTCGCCGATCACCACGCCCTCGTCGGCCCGCACGTTGGCCCGCAGGTTCACCCCCTTCCCGACCACCGCCCCCCGTAGCCGGCTACCGGACGCGACGTAGACGCTGTCGTGCAGCACGCAGCGGTCGAGGTGCACGTTGGACAAGATGCGGCAGTGGGACCCGAGCACCGTGTACGCGCCGAGGTGGGTGCCGGACTCGATGGTGCAGTCGGGACCGATCACTACCGGCCCGACCGTCTCGACGTCCGGCGCGATCTCGGTGCCTTCCCCGATCCACACGCCGTCCGCCACCTGGAACCCGGGAATGTCGAGCTGGACCATCTGGTCGAGCGCGTCCTTGTGGGCGCGCAGGTACGCGTCGAGGGTGCCGATGTCCTCCCAGTACCCGTGGGTGACGGCCCCGAACAGGGGCCGCCCCTCGAGAAGTAGGCGCGGGAACACCTCGGCCGAGAAGTCCACCGGCCGGTTGCGGTCGATCAGCTCGAGGATCTCCGGCTCGAACACGTAGATGCCGGTGTTGATGGTGTCGCTGAACACCTGGCCCCACGTCGGCTTCTCCAGGAAGCGGTCGATGGAGCCGTCGTCCCGGGTGATGACGATGCCGAACTCCAGGGGCTTGTCGACCGGGGTGAGCCCGATGGTCGCCATGGCCTCGCGCGCCACGTGGAACTCGATGATCTGCCCCAGGTCGATGTCGGTGACGACGTCGCCGGAGATGACGAGGAAGCGCTCTCCCAGGTGGTCGGCCGCGTTGCGGACCGACCCGGCCGTGCCGAGCGGCGTCGGCTCGTCGACGTAGGTGAGCGAGACCCCGAACTCCGAGCCATCACCGAAGTAGTCCCGGATGGCGTTGGCCATGAAGGCGACCGTCACGACGATGTCCGTGATCCCATGCCGCCGCAGCAGGTTGATGACGTGCTCCATCATCGGGCGCCCCGCGAGCGGCAGGAGGGGCTTGGGCGAGTTGGAGGTGAGCGGGCGCAGCCTGGTGCCCTCGCCGCCGGCCATGATGACCGACTTCATGGAAGGGGCAGCGGGGCACGGCGCTCGGCGCGACCCTCGGCCAGGTTGCGCCGCATCACCGGGATATAGGTGATGGCGGCGTAGTAGCTGATGATCAGGCCCGGGATCCCGGAGACCCAGCCCAGAAGCCGCATGGCGTCGGCCAGTCGGAACGCCGCCTCGCTGGCCAGGAAGGCAGGGAACGACACCATGAGGGCCAGCGTCCCGGCCTTGCCCCACCACGAGACGCCGAAGCGCTTCATGCCCATCAGCGTCAGCACGAGCATGGCCCCACCAACGAGCACCTCGCGCACGAGGACCAGGAGCGAGAACCACTGGGGCGCGGCCCCGTCGATCATGATCCCGCCGACGCCGACGATGAACAGGAGGCGATCGGCGACAGGATCGAGCACGGTGCCGAGGTCGCTCACCTGGTGGAAGTGCCGAGCGATGTAGCCATCCACGAAGTCCGTGATGCCCAGCAGGGCGAGCAGGACGGCCGCGGCCAGACGATCCTCCAGGCCGAACAGGAGCCAGAGATACACCGGGAGGCAGGCCAGCCGGACGAAGGTGATCACGTTGGGGACCGTGAGGACGCGGCTGGTGCTCTCGGGTCGGTCTACCCGCAGGGCCACCCCCGGATCGTACCGGGGGCGGCACAATTGGGCCCCATGGCCACCCTCTTCACCCGCATCATCGACGGCGAGATCCCGGGCACATTCGTCCATCGGGACGATCGCTGCGTCGCGTTCCTCTCGATCAACCCGCTCGCTCCCGGTCACACGCTCGTGGTGCCGAAGGAGCCCATCGACCACTGGATCGACCTGCCCGACGACCTGGCGCGGCACCTCATGAGCGTGGCCCGCACCATCGGCCGGGCGCAGCAGCGGGCCTTCGATTGTGAACGGGTGGCCCTGATCGTCGCCGGCTACGAGATCCCCCACGCCCACCTGCACGTCGTGCCGACCTTCTCCATGGCTCAGGTCGACTTCGCCAATGCCGCTGACTCCATCAGCCGCGAGCGCCTGGACGACGCCGCGGCCCGCATCAAGGCCGCCCTGGACGAGGGAGCTTCCAGCGACAAGTAGGTTGCGGGGCATGGCTGAAATGGTGGAGTTCCCGAGCAACGGCGCACGCGCATCCGGGTACCTGGTGACGCCCGAGGGCGGGACCGGGCCCGGGGTCCTGGTGATCCAGGAGTGGTGGGGGCTGGACCCCAGCCTCAAGGCGATGGCCGACCGCCTCGGCGCGGCCGGGTTCGTGGCCCTCGCTCCCGACCTCTACCACGGTGAGCTGGCCGCCCACGACGAAATGGACAAGGCCGCGCAGCTCATGCAGTCGCTGCCGCCCGACCGCGCCGGGCGCGACATGAGCGCCGCGGTCGACTACCTGGCCGGGCTGGCAGCCGTCACGAGCGACGGCATCGGCGTCGTCGGGTTCTGCATGGGGGGCATGCTCTCGTGGATCATCGCCGCCAACCGGCCCGACCAGGTCCGAGCCGTGGTGCCGTTCTATGGGTTCCCCCAAGGTGACATGGAGCCGGACTGGACTGGCTTCCAGGCGTCGGTCCGCGGCCACATGGCCGAGAACGACGACTTCTTCGGCCCGGACGCGGCGAAGGCGCTCGAAGCCAAGCTGCAAGCGGCGGGCAAGGACGTCACGCTCACCGTCCACCCTGGAACCGGCCACGCCTTCATGGGCCCCCACAACGCGCTCGGCACGCTCGACGAGGACCTCGCTGCCCGCATCTGGCCCGAGGTGACCGCCTTCCTCCACTCTGCTCTAGGGTGAGACGACGGTGGGCAGGAGCTCCATGGTGGCGGTCTCGATGATGCCCTGATCGGTCACACCGACGTCGGGGATGTTCGGGAGACAGAGGAAGTTGAGGGCGTAGATCGGCCGGTACGGGACGGCGCAACCCAACTCGTCGACGAGAACCCGTTCGATCTCGTCCAAACCGGCCCCCACCTCGGCCAGCGGTCGGTCGGAGAGCAGGCCGGCGATCGGCAGCGCCACGAGCGCGCGGACCTCGGACCCGACGACGACGCAGTAGCCACCCTCGGCCGCGGCCACCGCGTTCGCGGCGGTCGCCATGGAGTCGAACGAGTCGCCGATCACGAACAGGTTGTGCGAGTCGTGGTTCACGGTGCAGGCCACCGCCCCTCCGCTGATCCCCAGGCCGCTGACGAACCCCTTCCCGATGGCGCGGCTGCATCGGTGCCGCTCGATCACCGCGATGCTGGCAATGTCGGCGGCGGCACTGGGCTGGACGACCCCGTCGACCACGCTCAGGTCGGCGGTGTGCATCGTCTTCGGCCCACCGAAGGCGACGACGCGGACGGTCGCCGTCCCTGAGCCGGACCGCGCGCCGTGGGTTCGCACGACCAGATCGGCGGCGCTGACCGGGGCCGCCAATCGCACCGTGTCACGCGACCACGGCGGGTAGGTGAACGGCGCGGGATCGGCTTCCAACCGGCCGCCCTTCGCCACGATCCGGCCATGGTGCAGAACCATGGCCGCGGTGAACGCCGAGAGGTCCTCGAGCACGACCAGGTCGGCCAGCCTTCCGGGAGCGACCGATCCGAGATCGCGATCCAGGCGCAGGTGCTCCGCGGCGTTGAGCGTCGCCATCTGGATGGCCTCGACCGGGTCGAAGCCGGAGGATGTGGCCAGGCGGACCCGTTGATCGAGGTGACCCTCTCTCTGGAGCAGGTTCGGGTGGATGTCGTCGCTGCACAACACCAGATGGCGGGTGTCCACGCCATGGGCTCGCAGCGCCTCGACCAGCGCAGGCCATTCCTCGGCGGGGAGTCGGTCGATGCGGGGGGTGAGCAGCACCCGCAGGCCCCGGCGGAGCTGGTCCAGCACCTCGTCCGCCGACTCGGCAACGTGGGTGTCCTCGATCCCGGTGACGATCGACGCGTCGAGCAGCGCCCCGGTGAAGCCGGGAAGCTGCCCACCCACGGTCTTGCCTCGCGCGATGGTGGCCTGGATCTTCGCCAGGTGTTCGGGGTCGGCGCGGAGCAGGAGCGCCGGATTGATGTCGCCGCCGAGGCACACCGCCTCCGGTCGGTCGAGGAGGGCCAGCGTCGCCTCGAGGTCCATCTCGTGGCCGGATGTCTCGAGGTGGGCCGGCAGGGCCGGTACCCGCCCGGGCACCCGTAGGAACAGGTTCAGGGGAAGGCCGGCGCCCTCGGCCAGGAACAGCTCGATGCCGGGCTGGCCGAGAACGTTGGCGATCTCATGGGCGTCCTCGCACAGCGACAGCACGCCCCGGGGCACGATGGCCCGAGCCAGCTCGCTCAGGGTGAGGTTCGAGCTCTCGATGTGGACATGGGGGTCGATGAGCCCTGGAGCGACGAACTGTCCGTCGAGCTCCAGCTCCGTCCTGGCCGAGCGGTACCCGCCGGGAGCGGCCACGGCGGCGATGCGCTCCCCGGCGATCACCACGTCGGCCGGGAACAGCTCACGCGTCGCCACGCTCACGACCACGCCGCCTCGCAGCACGAGGTCGGCGGGCTCCTCGCCCAGCGCCACGCGCACCAGGCCAGCCCGGTCGATGGGAGCACCCACCTCACCTTCTTACTCGCACCCGGCCACCTCGTGCGCCTCCCGCTCGCCGCCTGGTGCGTCTGTGTCGGGCCATTCCGCGCTGAGCGCGGGAAACGTCGACACAAGCAAGCCGAAGGGCGCTGCGTGACTGTTGCCTAGATCGGTGCGACCGGGTTGGCCGGCGCACCGCACCGCGACCGGACGGATTGCCGAGCGATGCAAGTAGGAGCCGATCGAAGCGCAGCGGAGAGCGGCGACGAAGACACAGGACCCGGTGCGTCCGGCTTGGCCGGCGCACCGCACCGAGGCCCGACGCATTGCCGAGCGAAGCG
>DASTFY010000145.1:0-4604 GCA_035719525.1 Acidimicrobiales bacterium | reverse complement strand
GAAGAAGGGTGACAAGATCGCCGAGCTGGGCAACACCGGCAACGCGAACGCCTCACATCTGCACTTCCAGCTGATGGACGGCCCTTCGCTCCTCGAGGCCGACGGGCTTCCCTACGTCATCGACGAGTTCGCCTACGTCGGCCAAGTCTCCCCCGAAGCGGTCCTGGCCGCGGATGACTTCCTCAGCGGAACATTCCTCCCCACTCCGCTGCCCAGCGCGCAACCTCGCACCGAGGAGCTCCCGGTGCTGCTGGCCATCATTGACTTCTCGGAGTGAGCGCGGCCACGTCTGAGCCCTGAATCTGGCCACAGGCGGGGAACAGTGGGCACGGATTGAGGTCGGACGGACACCGATCGCGGCCAGACGGAGCCGGGCACGGCATGGAACCCTCGATTGTTCACTGAGTCTGTCCATTCGATCTGATCGGTGATCGAATGGCGTGATGGACCAACTCGGCTCAGCGTCCCACGCCCCCGACACCGTGCACCTGCACGGCATCGAGCTGCCGGACGAGGACATCGCCGTTTCAGAGGTGCGCCGCGTCCCCCACGCGATGCGGTTGGTCTACTTCGTGCTCGGGCTGTTCCTCTTCGTGACCGCCCTCGGTCTCATGAAGGCCGGCGCCCAGGCCCTGGTCCCGGCGCTCGACGGGTCGATCTTCACCGACAACGCATGGAGCACCCTCGGCCTGGGCTGGCTGGGGGCATGCATCGTGCTGTCCGGATCGCCCATCGCCGCCTCGGCCCTGACCCTGCTCGACGGTGGCGCCATCGACAGGACGCAAGCGTTCACGATGCTCACGGGGTCCCGGCTGGGCGCCGCGTTCGTCGTCCTGGTGGTCGGAGCCATCTATGCAGCCCGCAGGACGGGCACCGCGGGGAGGCGGGCCCCGATCTCCATCGGCATCCTGTCGCTCCTCATGACCATGGTCGTGTACGTGCCGGGGGCGTTGTTCGGCTACCTGCTGCTCGAACGGGGCACCTTCGACGGGTTGACCTTCGGCACCTCACCGGAGCTGACGTCCCTCACCGACACGATGTTCGGCTGGTCGGTCGACCTGCTCAAGGACTTCCTGCCTGGCTGGACCCTGTTCCCCGTCGGCCTCGGCGTGCTGCTGCTCGGCTTCTCGATGTTCGACCGAGTGCTTCCGGCCGTCAGCAGCGACAAGCTGGAGCACCGGGGCGAGGCCTGGTACACCAGGAAGTGGCCGATGTTCCTGGTCGGCTGCGGAGTGTGCCTGCTCACCCTGTCGGTCTCGGTGGCCCTGACGGTGCTCGTCCCCCTGGTGGCCAAGGGCTACCTGCGTCGCGCCAACACGCTCCCCTACATCGCCGGGGCCAACATCACCACGCTGGCCGACACCCTGGTGGCGGCCATCCTCCTCGGCAACCAGGCGGGCGTGCAGGTCGTCGTGACCGTGACCATCACTGTCACCTTGTGGACACTCATCGTCCTGCAGTTCGCCTACCAGCCCGTGCGCCGAGGCTGCCTCGGCATCGCCCGGTTCGCGCTGCGCTCACCCGTTCACCTGGTCGGCTTCGTCGGTGGGCTGCTGGCGGTGCCGATGATGCTGATCGCGATCTGAGGCCGCACCCGCACTCGGCGGTCGAGCGTGACGTCCAGCGCCTAGAGAAGGCCCGCGTCGGCACCGCCGTCCACCGGGACGTGGACCCCGGTGATGTAGCGAGCCTGCTCCGAGCAGAGGAAGGCGACGACCTGGCCGAAGTCAGCGGCGCTGCCCGTGAAACCGGCCGGGATGCCGAGCGCTCGGGCATCGGGCACCTCCCCATACAGCTGGCCGACCCGGTCCGTGGCGTGGAGGCCGGGCTGGAGTGAGTTCACGGTCACCCCGTCACCGGCCACCTCCCGGGCCAGCGTCGTCAGGAAAGCCGTCGCCCCGGAGCGGGCGGTGTTGGAGAGGATGAGGTTGGGCATGGGCTGGCGCACGGCCAACGAGGTGATGGCCACCACCCGCCCCCAGCCCTGCTCCCGCATGGCGGGCACGGCGGACACGCACATGGCGACCACCGAGAGGAGGTTCAGGTCGAGCGCCGGGCCGTAGGCATCGAGCGGGGTGGAGGTGAAGTTCCCCGGAGGCGGCCCTCCGGCGTTGGTCACGAGGATGTCGACGCCACCGAGCGCGTCCCGCGTTGCGGCGACGAAGGCCGCGCCCCCCTCGGCGCCACCGACGTCCATGGCGAAGGGCACGCAGCCGTGGCCGATCCGTTCGGCGGCCTCGCGCACGCGTGCATCGTCGCGTCCGCAGATGGCGACCGTCGCGCCTTCGGCCGCGAGGGCCGCGGCGGCGCCGTAACCGAGTCCGGCCGAAGCAGCGGCGACGGCAGCACGCCTTCCAGAGATCCCGAGTTCCATCGCCGGCGAACCTACCGCTCTAGGCTGCCGCCGCCGATGACCGACGCCCATCTGGAAGCCATCGCCGACGCCTATCCCCATCCGTACTGGTACGACGACGTCGACCGACCCGAGTCCAACCCGATGCTGGTCCGACTCGAGACCTGCGACCTGTGCGTGGTCGGCGGCGGCTACACCGGGCTGTGGACCGCCATCATCGCCAAGGAGCGCGAGCCGGCGCGCGATGTGGTGCTGGTCGAGGCCGGCGCCATCGGATCGGCCGCGAGTGGCCGCAATGGCGGCTTCATGGAGTCGAGCCTCACCCACGGCGTCGGCAATGGCCAGGAGCGCTTCCCCGAGGAGATGCCGACGCTCGAGCGCCTCGGCCTGGAGAACCTGGACCAGATCGAGGCTGCCATCACCCGCTACGGCATCGATTGCGACTACGAGCGCACGGGCGTGATCGACGTCGCTCTCGACCAGCCGATGGTGAACGCGCTGCGCGCCGACGCCGAGCACCTCCACGCGCTCGGCCAGGACGTCGAGCTCCTGGCCGAGGAGGCCATGCAGGCCGAGGTGCATTCGCCGACGTACCGAGCAGGGCTGTGGCGGCGGGACCGTGCCTCGCTGGTGGATCCGGCGCGGCTGGTGTGGGGTCTGAAGGCGGCGGCCGAGTCCCTCGGAGTGCGCATCTACGAGGACACCAGGGTCACCGGGCTCGACCACGACGGGGTGGGCGTCATGGCGACGACGCCGCTTGGACGGGTCCGCGCTGCGAAGGTTGCGCTCGGAACCAACGCCTTTGCGCCGCTGGTCCGACGGCTGAGGCACTACATCGCGCCGGTTTACGACTACGCCCTGACCACCGAACCCTTGACCCCTCAGCAGCGGGCCGCCATCGGATGGGAACGGCGCCAGGGGCTGTCGGACATGGCCAACCAGTTCCACTACTATCGGCTGACCGAGGACGGTCGGATCCTCTGGGGCGGCTACGACGCCATCTACTTCTTCGGCGGGAAGGTGACGAAGGAACGGGAGCAGCGGCCGGAGACCTGGGCCCGGCTGGCCGAGCACTTCTTCACCACGTTCCCCCAGCTCGCGGCCGTCGAGTTCAGCCACGCATGGGGCGGAGTGATCGACACCTCGACCCGCTTCTGCCAGTTCTGGGACACGGCCATGAAGGGGAAGGTGGCGTCCTGCCTCGGCTACACCGGCCTGGGCGTGGCCGCCACCCGCTTCGGAGCCGAGGTCATGCTCGACCTCCTCGATGGCCGGCGCTCCGAGGCGGTCAGCCTCGACTTCGTCCGCAAGCGCCCGCTTCCATTCCCACCCGAGCCGATCCGTTACGCCGGCATCCAGGCCACCCGCTGGTCACTCGACCGCGCCGACCGCCACGGGGGCCGCCGGAACCTGTGGCTGCGCACCCTCGACCGCCTGGGCCTCGGGTTCGACTCGTGAGTCCGTCGTTCGTGGCCGATCCTGCCGCACCTGACGCGACGAAATCGGCCATGAACGTCGATTGACCCGCCGGGCCCACCGGCGCCCCGCCCTCCGACCCGTGAGCGGACCCGTCCAACTGCGGGTCGCCCCTCTACGCTGTCGGCGATGCCCGAGCGCTCGTCTCCTCCGATCTCGGCTGCCCCGGTAGCCGTGACCGAAGTGGCGGCGGCGCTGTCGCGCCACGGCTACCTGCCGGACGAGGGCCTGGCGACCGCGCTGTACCTGGCCATGACCCTCCGCCGTCCACTGCTCCTGGAGGGCGAGGCCGGCGTCGGTAAGACCGAGGTGGCCAAGGTGCTGTCCCGCTGGACCGGCGGCGAGCTGATCAGGCTCCAGTGCTACGAGGGCATCGACGTCGGCCAGGCCGTGTACGAGTGGGACTACGCGCGGCAGCTGTTGCACCTGCGGGCCGCCGAGGCCAGCGGCGAAGCGGCCGACGCCGGTACGGAGGCGCTGGAGCACGAGCTGTACAACGAGCGCTTCCTGGTCAAGCGGGCGCTGCTGCTGGCCATCGCCCCGGCGGAAGGGCCATCGCCCATCCTGCTCATCGACGAGGTCGACCGGGCCGACGACGAGTTCGAGGCCTTTCTGCTCGAGGTGCTGTCCGACTTCCAGATCACGGTGCCCGAACTCGGCACGTTCCGGGCTCATCGCCCGCCGTTCGTCATCCTCACCTCCAACCGCACCCGCGACGTGCACGACGCATTGAAGCGTCGGTGCCTGTACCACTGGGTCGAGCACCCGGGCTTCG
>DASTFY010000144.1:0-2064 GCA_035719525.1 Acidimicrobiales bacterium | reverse complement strand
TTCTGGGCCCGGGTGGCCAAGGCGGAGTGGGTGGCCTCGATCGTGTTCACGTCCTGCATGGCGAACTCGATCGTGCTGTCGACCACCAGCTCCTGGGCGAGACGCTCGTGGGCGTTCGCCGGGGGCACGAAGTAGAGGTCGATCTCGTAAGTGTGCGTGCCCACCGACTCGGGCCAGTAGGTGTAGGTGATGTAGTAGTTCCGGGCCCAGACCTGGATCGAGAGGTTCGGGAACAGCCAGAACTGGTCGTTGCCCCACGACGGGATGCGGCCCTTGTTCAGGAACTCGGGTCGCTCCCCGATGTCGGGGATGTCGTCGGGGCCGAACAGCCCGGCCCGGAACAGCTTGTAGACCCAGCGTTGCTCACGTTCGGGCTCTCCCGCCGTCCCCGGCTCCCGTGGCTTCAGCGGGGGCGGCCCGGGGACCGAGGTCAACATGTGGGGACGGAAGACGTCGTAGTGGTAGGCGTCGACGGGCGGCACCATCTTCTCGGCTTCCGCCACGTTGGTGCTGATGAAGGCGGCGTGGACGTAGGCCGGGTGGTACCACTCACAGACGGAGTCGACGGCGAGCTTCCAGTTCCCCTTGATGAGGGTGGAGAACCCGTAGCGCTCGGTCATCTCGCCGAACGGGTAGGCCTCGAGCTCGAGGATGCGGTCACCGAGGAACGTGCGCAGCGGCACCGGATCCTCGGACAGGTTGACGAAGATGAACCCGGCGAACACGTCGCAGTGCACCTCGGGCATGCGCAGCGTGTCCTTGTCGAGGTCGAAGAACTGCTCCTCGTTCGTGACGTGGCTGACGCAGCCGTCGAGCCCGTAGCGCCAGCCGTGGTACTTGCAGGTGAACTGCCGGCACGAACCGCTGGACTCCTCACCCGGGTGCTCCTGCCACACCACCTTGTTGCCCCGGTGGGCGCAGACGTTGTGGAACGCGTACACGGTCCCGTCGAGGCCCCGGCTGAGCACGATCGAGGCGAGGCCACCCGGGAGCTCACGGGTGAAGAACGTCCCCGGCTTGGGCAGCTTCTCCTCCCGCCCCACGTAGAGCCACGAGCGCTTGAACACGGCCTCCCGCTCAGCCTCGAAGAACTCCGGGGAGATCGAGTCCTCGTAGTTGACCGGGCCGGTGCCCAGCTCGGGGTACTGGGGCGTGAACTTCCCCTGCCAGCCGGCCGGTCGTTCCTGGGTGTCGGTCATCGGTCCTCCTTGTGGGATCCGGTTCGGTCGTCGCGCCACGGCTTCGTGGCCCAGAGCATCCCGTCCGGGTCGTCGAGCAGCTCGATGTAGAGGCCCAGCGCGTCGACGGTGTCGAGGAAGGCGAGCCGGAGGGAGCCGAAGTCGGCGCTCATCGCGGCGGGGACGCCGGCGGCGGTGACCGCGGCGTCGAGGTCGTCCACCCGGACACCCAAGTGGTGGGGCCCGGGGCCGAAGCGGCTCAAGAACTCGGCGACAACGCCCCCGGTGCCGAGCGGCTGCATCAGCTCGATCTGCATGTTGCCGCTGCGGGCGAAGCCACAGGTCATCGGGCTGGAGATCGTCTCGCCCCGGACCTGCCACTTCGGGTCCATCTCGAACCCGACGAACTCGTCGCAGCCGAGGGCCGAGCGCATCGCCGCCTCGGCCGCCGCGAGGTCGTCCACCACCCACGAGTTCTGGAACAGCTCACCGTCGACGCGGGCCAGCAGGGCGCCGATGGCGGTCATCGCATGGCCTCCGCCGCGGACCGGATGGCGACGAGGATCCCCTGGTAGCCGGTGCAGCGGCAGAGGTTGCCCGACAGCCCGGCGCGGATCTCGTCGTCGCTCGGGTCGGGGTTGTCACGCAGGAACGCGGTCACCGAGACGACGAAGCCGGGCGTGCAGAACCCGCACTGCAGGCCGTGGTGGTCGCGAAACGCCGCCTGCACCGGGGTCAGGTCGCCCTCGGGCGCCAGGCCCTCGACCGTGGTGACCTCGGCCCCGTCGGCCTGCACGGCGAACACGAGGCAGGACCGCACAGCGGCGCCGTCGAGCACCACCGTGCAGGCGCCGCAGACCCCGTGCTCACAGCCGAGGTGGGTGCC
>DASTFY010000143.1:0-10689 GCA_035719525.1 Acidimicrobiales bacterium | reverse complement strand
GGGCATGGCGGCGGGTGAACCCACCACCGCACCCCTCCACGTGCGGGATCTGCTCGTTCAACGCCTCGGCCAGCATCCCGCCCATCGGGTGCCCGGGTGTGAGCGGCACGGTGACGACGATCGTGCGCCCGGTCCGACCGTAGAACGACTCGGTCATCGCCCGCACCTGACGGGTGCGCACCACCCGCAGCAGCCCGGACCGCAGCAGCACCTCGACGTGGTGGGCCACGGTGCCCTTGGGTTTGGACAGCGCGACCGACAGCTCCGTGATGGTGGCGGCCCGGTTGAGCACCAGGTCGAGGATGGCCAGACGGGTGCGCTCGCCCAGCGCCTTCAGCTGCTCGGGACGGTCCGCGACGACCTCGTCGGCCAGCTCGTAATCCGGTGCTACCAGCGCCTCGACCCCGACGTCGGCCCCGTCGTGCGACATCTCCCGAATGTCCCATACCTCCCGTCCATAGGTCAATCCCCCTCTCCCCTGTGATGGCCGGCGTGCGGTAGCGTGACAGCGCTGACGACCCCGGTCGGGAGAGCCCACGGCGCTGGCCGCACGGGGCGCCGAAGGAGCAACCTCCCCGGAATCTCTCAGGCCAACGGACCGATCGGGTGAGGCGACGCTGGAAAGTAGGCGGCCTGCCGCCTCACCGAAGGGGAAAGCGCCGGCGCAGCCGGTGGCGAAGCTCTCAGGTGCCCGGACAGCGGGGGAACCACAACCGGATCCGAACCGGGAGGAGCCCTGAGCATGTCGAGCCGTGCCCCGTTGGGCGAACTGCAGGACCACGGCGAATTCTGTCGCCGTCACATCGGCCCCGACGACGCCGAGATGGCGACCATGCTGGCAGCACTCGAGGTCGACAGCGTCGACGCGTTGCTCGACGCCGCAGTCCCCGAGAGCATCCGCCGGCGCGACCCCCTCGAGCTCCCGTCCGGCCGCACCGAGCGCGAGGTCCTCACCGAGGTACGGGAGCTGGCCGGACGCAACCGCGTCGTCACCTCCCTCATCGGCATGGGGTACCACGGCACCATCACCCCGCCGGTGATCCAGCGCAACCTGCTCGAGAACCCGGCCTGGTACACCGCGTACACGCCCTACCAGCCCGAGATCAGCCAGGGCCGGCTGGAGGCGCTGCTCAACTTCCAGACCATGGTGGCCGACCTCGCCGGGATGGACCTGGCGAATGCCTCGATGCTCGACGAGGCCACGGCGGCGGCCGAGGCGATGACGATGTGCCGGCGGCTCGCCAAGACCGACAGTGACATCTTCGTGATCGACCCCGACACCCATCCCCAGACGATCGCGGTGATGCACACGCGGGCCGAGCCGGTGGGGATCGACCTGGTCGTGGGCCGGCCTGACGACGTCGAGGACTGCTTCGGGGCCCTGCTCTCGTATCCCGGTTCGTCCGGCGCCGTCCGCTCGCTCGACGACTTCGCCGATCGGGTCCACGCCCTCGGCGGCTTGGCGGTCGTGGCCGCCGATCTGCTCGCCCTCGTCCTCCTGACGCCGCCCGGCCAGCGTGGTGCCGACATCGTCGTCGGTTCGGCTCAGCGCTTCGGCGTCCCCATGGGCTTCGGTGGGCCCCATGCCGCCTTCCTCGCCACCCGCGACGCGTCTGCCCGCTCGCTGCCCGGACGCCTGGTCGGCGTCAGCACGGACAGCGCCGGCCGGCCCGCTCTCCGGCTGGCCCTGCAGACCAGGGAGCAGCACATCCGCCGCGAGAAGGCCACCAGCAACATCTGCACCGCCCAGGTGCTGCTGGCGAACATCGCCGGCGCCTACGCAGTGTGGCACGGGCCGGAGGGTCTGGCCCGGATCGCCGAGCGGGTGCACCGGCTCACCTCGATCCTGGCCGCCGGGCTTCTCGAGAGCGGTCACGAGCTGGTCAACGATTCATGGTTCGACACTCTGCAGGTGCGCGTCCCCGGCCGCGCCGACGAGATCTTGGCCGCGGCCCGCGAGCGCGGGATCAATCTGCGGCCGGTCGACGCCGACACCGTGGGCCTCAGCCTCGACGAGACCACCACACCGGAGGTGGTCGAGGCCGTCTGGACGGCGTTCGGTCTGGAAGCCCGGCGCCCGCACGAGCTCGACGCAACGGCGCCCGACGGCCTTCCCGCCGGCGCCCGCCGCTCGGACGAGATCCTCACCCACCCCGTGTTCAACCGGTACCACAGCGAGCACGAGCTGCTGCGCTACCTCCGTCGGCTGGCCGATCGGGACCTGGCGCTGGATCGGACGATGATCCCGCTGGGGTCGTGCACCATGAAGTTGAACGCGGCGGCCGAGATGCTGCCGATCACCTGGCCGGAGCTGGCCCACATCCACCCGTTCGCGCCGGCCGAGCAGGCCGAGGGCTACCACGCGCTGATTCGCGGCCTGGAGCACATGCTCATGGCGATCACCGGCTACGACGCGGTCAGCGTGCAGCCCAACGCCGGCAGCCAGGGCGAGCTGGCTGGCCTGCTCGCCATCCGCGCCTATCACCGCAGCCGCGGCGACGACCAGCGCACGGTGTGCCTCATCCCCTCCAGCGCGCACGGCACCAACGCCGCCAGCGCGGTGATGGCGGGGATGGGCGTCGTTGTCGTGGCCTGCGACGAGGGGGGCAACGTTGACCTGACCGACCTCCGCACCAAGGCCGAGGCTGCCGGCCCGCGCCTGGCTGCCGCCCTCGTCACCTATCCCTCCACCCACGGGGTGTTCGAGGAGGGCATCACGGAGCTGTGCGCCATCGTGCACGACCTCGGCGGCCAGGTGTACGTCGACGGTGCCAACCTCAACGCGCTGGTCGGTATCGCCCAGCCCGGCCGCTTCGGCGCCGACGTCAGCCACCTCAACCTGCACAAGACCTTCTGCATCCCCCACGGCGGCGGCGGCCCGGGGGTGGGCCCGATCGGGGTCCGGGCGCACCTGGCGCCCTTCCTTCCCGGCCACCCACTCGCGCCTCCCGGAGCCGACGCTGTCGGCCCGGTGTCGGCGGCGCCCTTCGGATCGGCCGGGATCCTCGCCATCTCGTGGGTGTACATCGCGCTGATGGGCGCGGACGGACTCCGCCATGCGACGGAGGTGGCCGTCACCAACGCCAACTACGTCGCCGCCCGGCTGCGGCCTCACTTCCCGGTGCTGTTCACCGGTCGAGGGGGCTTCGTGGCCCACGAGTGCATCCTCGACCTGCGCCCGCTCACCCGCAGCACGGGTGTCACCGTCGACGACGTCGCCAAGCGGTTGATGGACTACGGATTCCATGCACCCACCATGAGCTTCCCGGTAGCGGGGACACTGATGGTCGAGCCGACCGAGAGTGAGACTCTGCGAGAGCTGGACCGGTTCTGCGATGCCATGATCGCCATTCGGGGTGAGATCGACCAGGTCGCGGCTGGGGTGTGGACGGCCGAGAGCAGCCCACTGCGCGGCGCGCCCCATACCGCCGAGGAGGTGGCGGCCGACACGTGGGATCGCCCCTACCCGCGCGAGATCGCCGCCTTCCCCGTCGCTGGATTGCGGGTCACGAAGTACTTCCCGCCGGTCGGCCGGATCGACGCCGCCGGCGGCGACCGCAACCTGGTGTGCTCCTGCCCATCCGTCGAGGAGTACGCCACCTCGCTGGGCTGACCGGTGGTGCGGGTAGCGTCTGCCGGCATGGCCGGCACGACGCCTTCCCAACCCGCTCTCCCAGGATTGGGCGATCTCCTCTCCTTGTTCGGGCCCAACAACCCGCTGGCGACGCTGGTCAAGTCGATGGATCAGTTCCGCCAGACGATGGAAAGCCTGAACGCCACCGCGCAACGGGTGAACCGACTGCTCGATGACGTGGAGGAACCGCTGCGCACGGTCATGCCTCAGATAACGCAGTCGGCCGAAACCGCGGCGCGCATGATTGCCACGCTGCGCGAGCCGGTCGACCGTCTGGCCCCCACGCTGACGCAGCTGGCCGAGACCCTCAGCAACCCGCTCATCACCGACCTCCCGCGCCGCCTCACCGAGATGATGGAGGTGGTGGCCTCCCTCCCGAGTGCGCTCGGACCGTTGTCACAGATGGCCGAGATGGCCGGTGGGCTGTTCGGCGGCGGCCGGGCTTTCGTGCGGCCACTGAGCCCGAGCCCGCGCGCTCCTTCCGCGCGATCCTCCCTGCCCGCGTCACCTTCGGCCTCGCCTGCGCCGGCCGCGGACGCGCCGGCGAAGCGTCATCCGGCGAGGGCGACCACCCGCACGGCCAGGAGCGCACGCGCGACGTTCAGGCGGTCCGCGGCGAAGAGCGCGGCCCCGAACAAGACGGCCGCGAAGAAGAAGGCGGCCCCGAGGAAGACAGCGGCGAACAAGGGGGCGGCCAAGAAGACCGCGGCCAAGCGCACCGCTTCGAAGAAGGCCACCCCGAGGAAGACAGCGACGAGGAAGCGCACGGCCACGCGCCGCTGACACGAGCGGGCGGGGTTCAGGCGAGGGCGACGCGCGCCTCGCCGTGCATCGTGTGGCGGGAAGGGTCGGCCAGCAGGTCCTCGTGCGTGGCGCAGGCCATGTCGGCGTCGGTGATCGTGAACCCGCGCTCCAGCAGGGGTGCCAGCGCGCCGTGCGGCCCTGGTACCTGTAGGGCGACGCGCCTCGCTCCGGCGTCGAGCAGGTGGCGCACCACGGACAGCACGACGGCACCGCCATCGCGCGGATCATCGACGGACGACTCGAGGACCTCTGTGGTGTCGGGGTGGGCGAGACGCTGCGGGCTGCCGGCCACCGTGAGGGCCGTGCCCAGTCGGCTCCCCCGCCGGCCGATGGCCAAAGGGATGGCCCCGAGCGCCGCGTAGTGCACGTCGTCGCCCGGGAGCTCCCAGGCGTACTCACGGGGCGAGCACGGGGCAACTTCGAGCTCGGGCCACGGGGCGTCGCGCAGCTCGTCGGCCTCCACGGCCAGGTAGTAGGCGGGCCAACGTGGGCGCATGCCGCGACGAGCGTAGGAGGCCACCGCTCGCGGATCGGCCGACGCCATCGTCACCACCGGCTGGTCGGCCGGAACGACGGCGTCCAGCAGCGCCCGGCCGATGCCCTGGGACTGGCGGTCCGGGTGCACGAAGAGGTCGGACAGCGCCACGCACCGCCCGTGGTCCAAGGCGCCGGCGAACCCGACCACGTCGACGTCGTCCTCCGCCACCACCAGCGTCCCGATGCGCAGCAGGTGCCCGAACCACGGCATGGTCCTGGGTGGCGGAGGTGTCGCCATGCCGGCGACCTCCGTGGCGTACCACACGGCGTACACGGCCCCCAGATCAGCGGGTGTGGCGGGTCGGACGATCACCGGTGCAGGTCGGCGTCCGCCTGGAAGGCCCGGGTCCGCACCGTGAACACGGAGTCTCCCGAGAGGACCCCGCTGCGGGCGAACAGCCGCCCCTGCTGCCAGTTGGACAGGCCGAGCTCGGGCCGGTCGAACGCGAACTGACCGTCGACCCAGCGGGTGAACCCGTCGCCGACGAAGGGGGCGTCGATGCCGGCCCAGAACCTCTCCTGTTCGGCTGGGTCCGCCGAGAGCAACGTCGCCACTAGGCGGGGGCTGTGGTGATTGAACAGTGCCATCGCCTCGTCCAACCCGTCGACCACGACCAGGGTGGCCTCCGGGCTGGCGTCCCACTCCCACTCCGTGGCTAGCACGCCCGGATCCGCCAGTTCGGCCTGCGGCTCGCGCGTCGTGCCCTCGACGCGTTGCACGTCGACCATCCGCTCGAACCACTCCCCCGGGACCTCCTGCTCACTTCCGACGACGACATGGAGCTTCGTCGGCGCAGCTCGCCGCTCTCCCGCGGCGGCCGCGGCAGCCAAGAACGTGGGGACGAGATCCTTGGCCCGGTCCTTGACGATGCAACAGACGTTGAGCGTGTTGCACACCTTGCGATCCAGGGAGTGCAGGACGGCGGCCCGGAAACGCGCTTCGTCGGCGCCCCGGCCACCGACCAGCCATGCGCCGCCGGTGCCATGGAGGCTCACCGGGAGCCCGGCTTGGCGAGCCACGGCGCCCAGCTGCTCGACCGCCGGTCCGGAGCCGCGCGCCACCGCGAGCGCGAGGAGAGGGTGAGAGAACAGCGCGTACCCCGTCGCCCGCGACGAAGAGCCCAGGAGCGCAGCCGATGCGACCGGGAGGCCGGACTCGGCCAGCGCTGGCCGCAGCGCGTGCTCCTCGATGGCGCGCGCCGTGCCCAACGCATCCGAGCCGATGCGGAACACCACCGCGTTGCCGCCCCGCAAGACGCCCGTGGCGTCGGCGACCACATTCGGTCGGCCCTCGAACACGAAGCCGACGACCCCCAGCGCGGCGCGGCGCTGCTCCACCCGCCAGCCCTGATGGTGGACCGACTCCACCAAGGCGTCCCGGCCCGAGGGCGCGTCGCGCCACGTCCGCAGACCCGCCACCATGTCCGCCCGCATGCGGGACGACAGCACCAGGCGGGTGGTGCTGCGACCGCGCTCCCGGGCGGCCTCGACATCCGCGCCATTGGCGTCCGCGATCGGCGCGAACACGGTTTCGTCCTCCAACCGCGCCGCGAAGCGCTCGAAGAACGCGCTGATGGCGTCGTCAGGCACGGTGGCGAGCTCCGCGAAGGCGACCTGCGCCGCGCTCACGGCCCGGTCGACCAGCGCGTGGTCCGTTCTCGGCACGTGCAGTAGCGCGCCCGTGCTCTGCACGATGATCAACCGGTCGCCGGGGCGGAACGCGCGCGCCAGGTCGTCCGGGACGATGGCGATCCGGTCGCCGCCGAAGACGACGGGCTGGCCCGGCTCCAGCGCGACCAGTAGCCCGGACGGCAACAAACCCGTCATCAGGCCGAGCGTACGAACGGCGTGGCTACCACGGCGCCAGCGAGCGCGGTGCCACGGACATCGACCTCCACCGGGGTGCCCTCGTCGACATCTGGCGGCAGGAAGGCCAGCGCGATGCCGTGGCCCAGAACGGGCGAGAAGTTGCCGCTGGTGGTCTCGCCCACCGTCTGGCCTGCGATCCGCACCGGGCACTCAGCCCGCGCGGGCCGGCGCCCGTCTGTGGTGATCCCCCGTAGCAGTCGGGCCACTCCACGCTCGCGCTCCGCCTCGAGCGCACCCCGCCCCCGGAACGTGGGCTTCTTCCACGAGACCACCCATCCCAGGTTGGCCTGCAGCGGCGTGATGCCCGGTCCCAGCTCGTGCCCGTGCAGGGGCAGTGCGGCCTCCAGACGCAGTGTGTCGCGGGCGCCCAGGCCGGCCGGGGCCACGCCGGCGCCGAGAACGGCGCGCCACAGGTCAGCCGCGGCTTCGGCCGGGACCGCCACCTCCACGCCGTCCTCGCCGGTGTAGCCCGTGCCGGCGACCGTGCAGGGGACGCCGCGCCAGGTGAACTGGGCCACCCGGAACCGCCCGACCGCGGCCGCCTCCGGCGCCACCGCCTCCAGATGGCGCCGCGCCTGCGGACCCTGCACGGCGATGACGGCGCGGTCCTCGGTCACGTCGTCGCCCCCGACGGCGGCGCGGACGCGCGCGGTGTTCGACGCGTTGGGCATGACGTCGAAGGAGTCCTCGTCGCGCCACCAGACGATGATGTCGTCGAGCACCGAGGCGTCCGTCGAATCCAGAAGGTGCGTGTACTGGGCTCGGCCGGGGCCGATCTTGCCCAGGTCGTTGGTGAGCTCGCCCTGCAGCGTGTCCAGTGCGCCCTGTCCCTCGACCCGGACGGTTCCGAGGTGGCTCACGTCGAAGGCCACCGCGTCGCGCCGGCAGGCCAGGTGCTCCTCGACGGTCCCGGCCGGGTAGGACAGGGGCATCTCCCAACCGCCGAAGGGGACCATCCGGGCGCCGAGGGCCCGATGCTCGCTGTCCAGAGGTGAGCGCCTCTCAGAGGTCACGAGTCAGAGTTCACGAGCCGGGAACGGCGGCAGCCACCTCAGGCGCGTCGGCCGCCGCCCTGCGAGGGTGGAGGGCCACGATCCCCTCGTCCAACTCTTCCTTCACGCCCGCCAGGGGCAGGACGTTGAGCACCCCTTGACCCCGCCGGACCACGTTGATGAGATCGTCCCCGTCGCACAGCAGCACGTCGTTGCCGGAGATCACCAGGTGAGCGGAGGCGACGTCGGTGTTCATGTGCTCCCGCAGGTAGGCGAACACCTCACGGACCGACTCCAGACGGATGCCGGCGTCGATCAGCTTCTTGACCACCTTCAGCTCGAGCAGGTCACGGTAGGAGTAGCGGCGCCGGCTCCCGCTCCCCGCGGCGTCGGCCAGGGACGGCCTGATCAGGTTGGTTCGGGCCCAGTAGTCGAGCTGGCGGTAGCTGATGCCGACGACCTGGGCCGTGCGGGTCCCACTGAAGCCTTCTTCCTCCACGATCATGCGTGAGCACTCCTCGAAGTCCGTTTCCGCCCGCACCACACGCGCGTAGTTACGCTCGTGTGGTCGGCAGCCCAGCGTACGGAGTCGACGTCATCCGGTCAATCACCGGTCGATGGCCGGAGCGCGCCGTCGTGCCGCGCCGGCGCGCTCTAACCTGCGCGCCGCATGGGCAACGCCTCCGCCACGCTGCGGGACTGCGAGCGGTGGTTCGTGCGGCGGGGCGTCCCCCACCTCATGGAGGACTACGACGCCGGTGAGGACATCTGGACCCGATCGCTTCCCGTGCTCGTGCCCCTCTACGCCTTGCGGGGCCTGTACGCGCTCGACCTCGAACAGAGCCTGCGGTTCAACCTCGTCACCCTGGTGCTCGTGGCCGGCGTCCTGGTGGCGACGTGGACCCTCGCCAACGTCGTGCGCGGGCGCCCCGCGTTCTCCTGGCCCCGCCAAGTGGACCCGCCCGAGCTGGCGGTGTTCGTGCTCGGCCCGGCCATCCCGCCGCTGCTCCTGAGGCAGTGGGCCGACGCCGTCAAAACGACCCTGCTGGGCCTCGTCGTGCTCGGCGTGGTCTACATCGCCACGTCGTACGGCCTGGTGCCGATGTTCCGTTGGGCCGGGAAACGGGCGCTGGCCCTCGCCACGTCGCTCGGCTCGGTCCTGAGCCGGGCGCTGCCCCTGCTGCTCCTCGTCATCACCTTCCTGTTCTTCACCTCCGAGGTGTGGCAGACCGTCGGCACGCTCACCGGGCTGGCGTATTTGTTCGTGCTCCTGCTCTTCTTCCTCATCGGCGCCGGCTTCGTCGTCACCCGCCTACCGGGAGACGTGAGTGCAGCCGGGACCTTGGAGTCGTGGGACGAGGTGCGGGTGCTGGTCGCGGGGACCCCGGCCGATCGCGTGGCCCTCCCGGAGCACGGCGCGCCGCCGGCGCCCGAGCTCTCCCGCCGCCAGTACGTGAACGTCGCCCTGGTCGGCCTGTTCGCGCGGACGATCCAGATCGTCGCTGTGGCGCTCGCCGTCGGCACGTTCCTCGTGCTCCTCGGTACCCTGGCCATCAGCGAGGAGACGGTGGCGGCCTGGACCACCAGCACCTCCGACGTCCTCGTCGCGTGGACGCTGCCGGGGCGTGACCTGGTAGTGACGGCGCCGCTGCTGCGTGTCGCGGGCTTCCTGGCCACCTTCGCCGCCTTGACCTTCACCGTGTCCCTCGTCACCGACCCCACCTACCGCGTGGAGTTCCGCACGGACATGGCCAGCGAGGTCAGGGAGGTGTTCGCCGTCCGCGCCGCCTACCTCGCCGCCCGCGCCACCGCCTGAGCCCATCCTGGCGGGGGTGTGGAGTCGAGAGGACCGTCAGGGGGCCTCGAAGTCCTCCGGCTTCACGTTCTCGATGAAGTCCCGGAAGTCCTCGAGCAGTTCGTCCTGATCGCCTTCGCCTGCCTCGGCTTCGTCCTGCTCCTGCCCCACCTCGTCGAGCAGGCTCTCCTCGGCGAAGATGGGCGTCTGCGTTCGCACGGCGAGAGCGATGGCGTCCGACGGGCGGCTGGAGACCGTGTGGGAGCCACTCGAGTTCACCAGGTGCAGCTCGGCGAAGTACGTCCGGTCCCGGACCTCGGTGACGACGACCCGGTCGAGCGAGGTCGTGAGCTCGTCCAGCACGTTCTTCAGCAGGTCGTGGGTGAGCGGGCGCGCCGGCTCGATGCCTTCGAGGGCGTAGTGGATGGCCGCCGCCTCAGGGCCGCCGATGTAGATCGGCACGACCCGCCGCCGACCCTCTGTCTCCCGCAAGATCACGATCGGCGTGTTGGCGGGAAGCTCCAGACGCACACCCACCAGCTCCATCGGAACCATGCGGCGATGGTAGCCCTAGAGGCTGTCGGTGTACCCCCGCAGGGCCTGGCGCATCATGGCCTCCCGGAGGCCGGAGCCGAGCTGCGTCAGCTCCGCCAACGACGCCAGTGCCTGGACACGAGCCTGCGGGTTGCGCTGCTTCACCAGGGGCAGGATGACCTGCTCGAACACCCCCGCCTCCCGCTCGGCCGCATTGCGGTACATGCGCACGTGGCGGGGCTCGATGCCGAAGCGGGAGAAGCCCGCCACCAGACGGGCCACGACGAGGGCCTCCTCGTCGTAGTAGGTGGTCCGGCCCACCGGGCGGCCGACGACCAGGCCGTAGCGCTCCACCTCGCGGAGCTGCGTCGCGCTCAGCCCCGAGGCTCCGACCAGCTCCTCGAAGGTGAGGCTGGATGACGGGATGACGGCCGGCTCCTCGTCATCCGGTCGTGGCTGGGCTTCGATGTCCGGCGGCTCGAGCTCGACGAGCGGCAAGGGCGGGGGGTCCGGCGCCGGCGCCG
>DASTFY010000142.1:0-7482 GCA_035719525.1 Acidimicrobiales bacterium | reverse complement strand
GGGGTGGTGGCTGGGGTCGCGTGAGCTTCTGTGGTCGCCGCGGCGACGGGGACCCAGATGGAGGCCGTTCGAGCGAGGAGCGGGACGCTCCCGCTCTGGCTCTGGCCCTGGAGGCTTCGCCACGTGCCGGCAGGCAACGAGACGGTCACGGTCGACCCACCCGGGTTCACGGCCACGAAGCCCGCGGCGAACGTGCGGACATACGGTCCGGCGCTGCCTCCCTGCCGGCTGTACGGCCCGAGCGGTGCTCCCACCGGCACGTCGTCCCAGGGATGCGCCACCGTCATCCCCGCGAACGTCTGGGCGGGTGTGAAGAGGAACCAGGTCGAACGACCTTCGGTACCGAGCAGGAAGGAGGCGAGGGCGAAGGCGCGCCACCGGTCGACCAGGGCAGGGGAGGCGCTCTGCCACAGCTTGGTCTCGACCATCACGACCCGCCCCTCGGCTTCGGCGTTGACGACCATGTCCACGTCGAGCTTCCAGTCGGCCTGGCTCGGCCACTGGCTGGCCGACAGGCCGCGGTCGCGGAGCCAGATCTCGGAATGAGCGACGTCGACGTGGTTGGTGAGCGTCTTGGACGACGCGCCCGCTGACGCGAACCAGCGCTTTCCGCGGGCCACGCCATTCGCACCGTAGGGCCCTGGCACACCGTTGCGGACGGCGTCCGCGATCCGCTCGACGGCGACCTGGAAATCAGGGAATGTCCATACCTGCCCTGTCGCGGGGTTGATCGGCTTCCCGCCGTTCGCGTAGTTCTCGAACAGCGGCGCGGTCATCAGCATGTCCGTGTAGCAACCGTCGGCACCGGTGCTGGCCTTGGCCGCCCGGCACTGTCGGACCACCTCGGCCACCCATTCAGGATGGGACACGTCCATCAGGTAGTTGCCGAACACCGTCTGGACGACCTTGTTGCCGTTGGCGTCCCGGGCGTACCAGGCCGCCGGATACTTGGTGCCCTCGTTCTTCTGAGCGAAGGCGCCGTTGTGGTACACGAGCACCTTCAGCTGCGGGTTGGCACTTCTCATGGCCGCGATCACCGCCGGCGTCGACGGCTTCAACTTCACGGTGGCGAGGTCGAACGAGGGTGCGGCGGCGGCCGCCTGGGCCGGGCTGAAGTTCGGCGGCACCTGGTTGAACGCGGCCCAGCGATGCACGAGGCCCGGGTCGGGCGGCCGGAGCACCGAGTCTGCCGGCAGCGCGGCGGAGGCCGTCGATCCGAAGCCTGTGCCAGCCGACGCGATCGCAAGACAGAGCACCGCCGCAGACGCCCTCCGGACCCACTCCATCGCGACACCCCGCCTGCCAGCTCCGAGGTGGGGCCAGCAACAGACTCAATGTATGCGAGGTGTGGCCGCTGCCGAGTGAGGTTTGCAGGCGACGGCCAATCGACGCCGCTGCGGTCGTCGGGGGTCACAGCGGGTGGCGACGAGACGCCTACTCGCGGTCCTGCCAGGTGCAGACACAGGCTTCATTGCCCTCCGGGTCAGCCAGCACCCACCACGACCGGGCGTACTGGTCGGTGACCACGACGCCCCCGGCGGCCACCGCGGCGTCGATGCGCTCCTGCGCGATCTCGTGCGGGACGGCTCGGCCGCCTGCGCCAGATCCCGATCGGTGACCTCCCTGCCGGACTTCGCATGGTCACGTGCCATGCGGCTAGCTGTGGGTGGTGCTGAGCTCTCCAGGGTGCGGTTCCACGATCTCCGCCACCATTTCGCTTCCAAGCTCATCGCTGCGGGCTGCCCGGTGAAGGCGGTGCAGACGGCGCTGCGGCACGAGAGGGCGTCGACGACGCTCGACTGCTATGGGCACTTGTGGCCGGGTGACGAGGAGCGCATCCGTGCCGCCGTGGCTACGGCATGGGCCGCTCCCGTGTCATGTCCGTGTCACGAGGGCTCCCGATAGGTGCCGCACGCTGCCCGAACGCGGGAATGGGCTACTTGTAGCGGAAGGTGATGCGGGCCTTGCTGAGGTCGTACGGTGATAGCTCGACCTGCACGCGATCGCCCGGGAGCACCCGGATGTGGTGCTTGCGCATCTTCCCGCTGAGGTGGCCCAGGACCGGATGGCCGTTGTCGAGGAGGATCCGGAAGTGCCCACCTTTGAGCGCCTCGGTGGCCTGCCCTTCGAAGACGATCGCGTCTTCCTTCTGCTTCGGCACATGAGCTCCTGACGTCTGGTCGGCACTCCACTCTAGGTGGGAGGAGCCGCCGTCCCACGGGATGGGCCCGACGGTCCATGGCGCCACGGTGCAGACTCTCGCTCCGTGAACGCCGTCAGGGTGCTGGCTGCGGCCGCTGGTGCGGCGCTCGTGGTGTGGGCGTTGCTGTCGGCGATCAAGACCATCGTGCTGCCCCGGGCCGAGGCCTCCGTGGTCGCCCGGGCGGTGTTCATCGGCCTGCGTTGGGTGTTCGACGCGATCGCTCGTCCGTCCCGCTCCTTCGCCTTCCGCGACAAGGTGATGGCCTACTACGCACCGATCGGGGTGCTGCTGCTCCCCGTGACCTGGGTGACGATGGTCCTCGTCGGCTACACGGCGATTTTCTGGGGGACGGGCATCGACCCGCTGGCCGAAGCGTTCGCCATCAGCGGATCGTCGCTGTTCACCCTCGGCTTCGATCGGCCGGACGAGATCGGCCACATCGGGATCTCCTTCGCCGAGGCCTTCATGGGTCTCGGCATCGTGGCGCTCGTGATCTCCTACCTGCCCTCGATCTACGGGGCGTTCGCCCGGCGCGAGGTGCTGGTCGGCAAGCTCGAGGTGCGGGCGGGGCTACCGCCCAGCCCGGCCCAGCTCCTCACCCGCTACGCCGCGATCGGCTGGCTGGACCAGATCGACGAGGAGCTGTTCGCCGCCTGGGAGACCTGGTTCGCGGAGATCGAGGAGAGCCACACCAGCCAAGCCGCGCTGAACTTCCTCCGCTCGCCCCATCCCGGGCGGAGCTGGATCACCGCCGCCGGCTGCGTGCTCGACACGGCCGCCATCACCACCTCGACGGTGGCCAAGCCCCACGATCCGAGGGCCGACATCATGTTGCGGACCGGGTTTTTCACCCTGCGGCGCATCGCGGACTTCTTCGACCTCCCCTACGACCCCGATCCCCGGCCCGACGACCCGATCTCCGTCTCCCGCGGGGAATTCGACCTGCTGTGCCTGGAGCTGGAGGCGGCCGGGGTGCCGCTGAAGCCCGATCGCGAACAGGCCTGGCGCGATTTCTCGGGGTGGCGGGTGAACTACGACGTGGCGCTGGTGTCGCTGTGCGAGTTGGTGATGGCGCCTCCGGCGGTCTGGTCGAGCGACCGGGTCATCGGGCCCCGTCGACGGGTCCGCGTGCGCCGGATGACGATGCCACGACGGTGAGGGTCCGGCGACCTCACAGCGGCGAGGCCTGAGCCGCGGCCCACAACGACACCGCGACGCCGGCGACACCGAGCAGGAAGGGCACCGCGACGTCCCACAAGGGCGCCGGGCCCCGATGGGGTCTCATCAGGATGAGCCCACAGAGGAAGCCGGTGACGAGCCCCCCGAGGTGCCCACCGATCGAGATGCCCGGAACGAGGAAGGTGAGCATCAGGTTGATGATGAGCAGGCCGCCGAGGTTGGTGCGCATGATCGGGATCCTGCGGATCACCATGCCGGCCACGGCGCAGCCGACGAGCCCGAAGGCGACCCCGCTCGCTCCCGCCGTGATCGCGAGAGGGTTATCCGTGATGAGCAGCGCGCCGGCCGAGCCACCCACCAGACACGAGATGTAGGTGAGGGTGTAGCGCAGCGGGCCGAGCGCCGGCTCCAGCATGAGTGACACCTGGTAGATCACGAGCATGTTCATGGCCAGGTGCAGCAGGCCAAAGTGCAGGAACCCGCTCGTGAAGATCCGCCACCACTCGCCGGCTTCGATGTGGACCGCCGTGAGCCCGTAGTCGCGCTGGACCTCGCTGACCCTCGACGAGAACAGGCCACCGCCGCTCACCACGTCGAGCAGGGCGACGCCCACACAGATGCCGATGAAGACCTTTGTCATCATCGTGGGCCGGCTGGCCGCCCAGCGGCGCATGGCCTCCTTGGGCGGGGGCAGCGCCTCGCGCACGCACTCGACGCAGTGCGAGCCCACGCTGGCCTGGACGAGGCAGTCGGTGCAGGCGGGGCGACCGCAGCGGGTGCAGGCGCGACCGGTCGCCCGCTGGGGGTGCCGGTAACACGTGACTGGAGTGGGCGGGGGGAGGCTCACGGTGACGGCGAGCGTAACGGCGACGCTTGGCGTTCCCGCCGCGGCCGACGGGCGTAGCCAGGGGCTACGACGTTGGTCAGAGCGTTTCGATCGTGCCCGTGGCCATGAGGACGACCGCCGTCAGCACCAGCACCACGATGACGGCGTTGTACACGGCGTGGGCCCGGGCCGACTCCAGCACCGCGTCGCTTTGGCGGTGGTGGGCCCGGTAGCCGCGGAGGTAGCACCACATGAAGTAGGCGCCCCCACACGACAGGGCGAGGGCCACCCCGATCGGGATGCCGATGATGGCGTGGGCCAGCCCGAACTCGATGGTGCGCCGGACCCGCCGACCCCAGGACCACGACTCGCAGCCGCGGCGGAACGTGTGCTCCTCGGCCAACGCGAACAGCGGGATGGCGACGAAGAGGAGGCAGAGGAAGACGAGCGGCACGACCCACTCGAGGGGCGTTCCGGCGGTCTGCTCCGTGGTGCCGGTGACCGGGTTCCCCTCCCCGCCGATGGCCGTCCACCAGCCCCAACTGAGCCCGGGGATGAGCACCAGGACAGAGGCGACCACGATCACCACGCCCAACACCAACGGCGCCGGCCAGAGGTGGCGCCACCGGATCCCCCACACCAGCGGGACCGTCGTGCGCCGACCCTGCGCGGTGAAGGAGTGGCCGGCTGCGGCGGCCAGCCGGAAGCCGACGAAGCCCAGCACGCCCACCGTTAGGACGAGCTCCAACACCGCCGGTAGGTTGCCACGCAGCGCCGATCGACTGGGGGGCAGATGGCCTGGGATTTCTCGACCGAGCCCGAGTTCGAGGCGAAGCTCGACTGGATGCGCAGCTTCGTCCGCGAGGAGATCATGCCGCTGGAGACCCTCGCCGACGTGTGGCGCTCACCTGAGGGTCGTGAGCGTTTCGGTCGCATCGCCGCCCCCCTCAAGGAAGAGGTGAGGGCGCAGGGCCTGTGGGCGGCCCACCTCCCGCCCGACATGGGCGGCGGCGGCTTCGGCCAGGTCAAGCTGGGCCTGATGCACGAGATCCTCGGTGCCTGCATCTACGCACCCAGCATCTTCGGCAACAACGCGCCCGATTCGGGCAATGCGGAGCTGATCGCGGTCGGCGGGACCGATGAGCAGAAGCGCCGTTGGATGGAGCCTCTTCTGGCGGGCGAGCTGCGCTCGTGCTTCTCGATGACCGAACCGGGTGCCGGAGCCGATCCCACCCTGCTGTCGACCCGGGCCGAGCGGGACGGGGACGAGTGGGTCATCAACGGGCACAAGTGGTTCTCGTCCAATGCGAGCATCTCGGACTTCCTCATCGTGATGTGCCTCACCAACCCCGATGTCGAGGCGTACCGGCGCTACTCGATGATCATCGTTCCCACTCGCACGCCGGGCGTGAACATCCTCCGGGACGTGCCGACGATGGGCGAGCCCGACCACCGCACCGGTGAGCCGGGCGGCCACGCCGAGATCATCTACGACAACGTCCGGGTGCCGTACGAGAACCTCATCGGCAGCCCGGGCGACGGCTTCGCGCTGGCACAGAAGCGGCTCGGCCCGGGCCGCATCCATCACGCCATGCGCTGGCTGGGCCAGTCCAGGCGGGCCTTCGACATGCTGTGCGAGCGCGCGCTGTCCCGCTTCACCCACGGCTCGTTGCTGGCCGAGAAGCAGATGATCCAGGACTGGATCGCCGAGAGTCACGCGGAGATGCAGGCGGCCCGCCTGCTCACCCTCGAGGCGGCCTGGAAGATGGACCGCCTGCACGAGTCCGGTCGGCACTACAGCGACGCCCGGATCGAGATCGCCACCATCAAGTTCTGGGGCGCTCGAGTGCTCTACAACGTGATCGACCGGGCGATCCAGGTCCACGGATCGCTCGGCTACACCACGGACCTCCCCTTGGAGTCGATGTACCGGGCGGCCCGGGCCGCGCGCATCTACGACGGACCGGACGAGGTGCACAAGGTCACCGTGGCCCGCCAGGTGCTCAAGCACTACAAGGCGGCCGAGGTACCCACCGAGCACATCCCCACCCGCCGCCGGCAGGCGCAGCAGAAGTTCGCCGACCACCTCGACGGCCTGACGCTGAACAGCTAAGTCTTCGTCGCCCGCCTCCGCTGCGCTTCGGCTGGCTCCTACTCGCTTCGCTCGGCAATCTCTTCGTCGCCGCTCTCCGCTCCGCTTCGATCGGCTCCTACTCGCTTCGCTCGGCAATGCCTCGGGGGTCGTTGCGGTGCGCCGGCCAAGCCGGACGCACCGGGCCAGGCGCCTCCGGGGCGTCCGTCTCAGCGTTCATGGCCGATGTGAGCGTGATTGACGCGACGAGGTCGGCCACGAACGAGGTGGGCCGGCCAACGAGGTGCGCGGGACGCATCAGGTCAGGTCGGGCTGGGGCCCGGGGTTACGACCGGTCCGAGAGTCGAGGACGGGCCGACGGTCGTGCTCGTCGCGGCCACGGCCTCTGACGACGAGAACCGGCCGACCAGGGTGACCGTGCCGATGGAGGCCGCCTCGATGTCCGGGAGGACCGCTTGCGCGTCGAAGCCCTCGGCCACGTCGAGGGTCTGATCGAGGGCGTGGAGCTGGACGAGGTACTCGTGCTCACCGGTGCCAGGCGGCGGGCAGGGCCCACCCCAGCCGATGGCGTCGAAGCTGTTCGTTCCCTGGACCGCGCCGGTCGGCGCCAGCCCTTCCTCGAGCCCGGTCAGGCCCGGATCGATGCCCACCATGATCCAATGGATGAACCCGTCGGCGGAGAGGTCGGTGACCACGAGGGCCAGGTTGGTGGCCTCGGCTGGGACACCGGACCATGACAGCGCCGGCGACGTGCCCGTGCCCTGGCAGGTGAACCGCGGATCGATGATGCCCTCGTCCTCCCAAGGGGCGCGCAACGTGAGGCCCCCTTCGCCCACTCCCTCGCCGGGGAGCCCGGACCCGAGCACCGCCGGGTCGGGAGGAGCACTGGTCGTGGTCGAGTTGACCAGAGTGGCGGTCTGGTCAGGGCGCGCCGGGCGCAGCTGGCGGCCGTCGCCCGTGTCGCAGGCGGTGAGGAATCCGGTGGCGACGCAGGCCATACCCACCGCGACCCAGGCGGCGCGGGACTGGCGGGGAAACCGGTCGAGCACGGCCCGACACTACGGTCCGGTGGCTGGACCGACGGGTCAGCCACCGGTGTGCCGACGAGGGAACCGGGCTCGGTGTGTCCGGCTCAGCCGGCGCACCGCAACGACACTTGAGGCATGGCCGAGCGTCAGCGAG
>DASTFY010000141.1:0-10446 GCA_035719525.1 Acidimicrobiales bacterium | reverse complement strand
TCGGGCCCGACGCGCCGCCACAGCGCGAGGAGCAGGTCGTTGGCCGTTCCCCGCAGGGCGGCGTCGCCCTTGGCGTGCTGGGCGGTCACCGTCACGCCATCGTCGGTCTCCTCCACCAACCACTCTCCGGGCGTGTCCGTGGCGTGGACGTGGACGGACCCGCCGACCGAGCCGCTGCCCATCTTCGGGTGCGCGAAGAAGAGGGTGAGGAACTCGTCGATCCCGTCGCTGGCCAGCTCGGCCTCGATGGGCTCGGGTACACCAGCGGCCCGCTGCGCATCCCAGCGGTGGACGGCCGTCTCCTGCGCCATGCGACGGATGATGAAGGCGACGTCGTTCTGGGTCGACCACGTCCACACCGGGGTGGCGGGATCGGCCTGGCTCAGAACGCGCTGGAGCGTGGCGGCCTGCTCGAGAGCCCAGCCCACGATGTGGTCGGCTCCGGGCCGCACCGGGTCTGACACGTCCGGCTCGGCGAGATGGCGGGCGGCGACCTCCCCCCAGAAGTAATGCACCTCACCCAGGTGGTACACGAGATCGTCGACCGTCCAGTCCGGGCAGGACGGGACAGGGGCATCGAGCGTCGTCTTCGCCACCGCGTCGAAGAACGCCCCCGACTCCTCACTCAACGCCTCCAGGTACCGGGAGCTCTCCACGGACCGTCACCGTAGAACCCGTCTGAGCAACCAACCGTTCAGCACCCAGTGCTGCCGCTAATTGAGCGGTGCGTAGCCGTCGATGCTGTACTCGGTGTCGGGATCCCAGAACAGCCAGTTGTGGACGCCTCGGTCGGCCGCCGCCTGCATCTGGGCCTGGACCTCGGCCGGGCCGTAGGCGATGTCGTGGGTGTAGTCCTGCAGCCACGGCACGACCGCCCGGCCCATGGGAGCGACCGCGATCTGGAAGTCCACCAGCGACCGGAAGATGATGTCGTAGGGCTGTGCCTCGGGGTCGGGCACGTCGTACTCCGAGAGCCCCCACAGGTCGGGGTAGAGCATCGGAGCGACGTAGTCGACGTGTTGGGAGATGAGCGAGATGTCCTGCGCGATGGTCTGGGGTCGGCTGGCGGAGATCCCGAACACCGCCGCTCCCTGGAAGACGCCGAACGGGCGCAACATGGCGTGGCCCTCCCGGAGGAAGGCGCCGATCTGCTCGCTCGAGAGCCCCCCTGTCAGCCCCGGGACGACCATGGTCACCGGATCTCCTTCCGGGCGACGGACGTAGTCCCACATGATGTCGTCGATCCCGGCCAGGGCCGCCTCCTGCGCGATCGCCAGGTTGTAGGCGCGGACCTCCGGCTTCACGTAGTTCGTGTATCCCCCGTACGCCGCCAGCAGTTGGCCGTCGGGCGACTGGAGGACCCAGTCCCGGTTGCCGGCCGCCCAGGCCGCCTGGGCCAGGACCGGGTCGCGGAAGGCCACGATGCGCCCGATGACCCGCACGCCGAGGCTGTGCAGCTCGTCTATGGCGGCCTCGAGCTCATAGCTGGGCCGGGTGGCTCCGATCTCCCGGGCCAGCGCCACCTCGGAGTCGTAGCCGACGATGCCGTCCTCGTCCTTCAGGTCCAGCTCCACCGCGTTGATGCGGCCCTCGGTGATCATGCGCAGCACTTCGGCCTTGCGGACAGGATCGGCCCAGGCCTGGGCCGTCACGTGGACGCCGTTGGTCTTCGGATAGCTGACCGGCACGACGAGGGACATCACGGCTCGGTTCCCGGCCTCGTCCGTGGCCGCGACCTCGATGGGGGTGGCCGGCGGCGTGGCGAAGCGCAGCGAGACCTTCGAGCCGTCGACGGTGACCTCTCCGCCGGGGGCGACGACCTCGGCGGCACCGTCGACCGCGCCGACGAGGGTGAGCGGTTCGTCGATGGGGACCGCCTCCTCCGGCCGTTCGAACCGTATGGCCGGCGGGGTGCCGTCGACCACGAAGTGGCGGGTCGTGGTCACCCGTCCGATGGGTCGGCGGTCGGCGGTGAGCGCCAGCTCGTATTCGCCGTCGACCAGGGCCGGCAGACGGAAGCGCAACGCCTCGCCGTCGTTGACGACGCCCTGGAGCGCCCGGCCGTTGAGCCGGACCTCCACCGAGTCGATCCCGCCGGGGGCGGTGACGACGAGGTCCCGTCGGGCCAGATCGTTCGGCGACACCACCTCGCCGCTCACCAGGCCGTCCATCGCGGGACCGGCCGACACCAGGCGCAAGCCCAGCCAGGCCAGACCGGCCACCGCCGCGGCGACCACCACCCAGCCGACGCGGCGCACCCGCAGGCGAGGCAGCCGGGGCCGCCAGCCCCGCCCGGGGGGACGCCCGCCGCGCAGCTCGCTGATCCGGCGCAGCGACGAGGTGTCGTCGAGGCTCGTGAATCCCCGCACCGGAGAAGGACCGGCCAGCGCCCGTCTCGGCGCCGCCACAGGGGCGCGCGAAACCGGCGGTCGCATGCCCGTCAACGGCGGTTGGCCGGCGACGGCGACGGTTGGATCGCCCGCGCTGTTCACGGTGGTTCACCCACACGGGGAGAAGGAGAGCGACACGTTAGCCCCCCGGCTACCTTCACGCCGATGCGACCAACCGACATCGCCGGTCTCGTCTACGCCGGCTCGCCGGCAGTGTCTCCCGACGGATCCATGGTGGCCTTCATGGTCGGCCGGATCGACGAGGCGGCCAACCGATACCGCAGCCAGATCTGGCTCGCTCCCGCTGGCGGTGGGCGGCCGGCTCGCCCCCTCACCGCCGGGGAGAAGGGCGACGGATCTCCGGTCTGGTCGCCCGACGGGACAACGGTGGCCTTCGTCTCGCACCGAGGCGAGAAGGACGAGGAGGCCACGCTTCACCTGATCCCCGTGGACGGCCCGGGTGAGGTCAGGACCGTGGCGGCGATGAAAGGTGGGATCGCGGGTTTGGCCTGGTCGCCCGACGGCGAGCTGCTGGCCTTCGCCTCCCGGACGCCCGATGCCCGCTACGACGAGGACGACCCGGCCAAGCAGCCGCCGCGCCAGATCACCCGCTTCTTCTCCCGGCTCAACGACGAGGGATGGGTGTACGACCGTCCCAGCCACATCTACGTGGTCCCGGCCGACGGCACCGAGCCACCGCGCGACCTGACGCCCGGGGAGTTCAGCTTCGGGGGGCCGGCCTGGCTGGCCGATTCGTCAGGTGTGGTCGGCGCGGGCGCCGGCCACGACACCTGGGACAGGGATCTGGCCGAGGATATCTACGTCGTCCCTCTCGCGGGGGAGCGCAGACCGCTCACGGCCCAGACCGGCATCTACGGCGAGGCGTCGGTTGCGCCCGACGGGTCGCAGGCGGCGTTCCTGGGACAGGACGATGCCCTGACCCTCCCGCAGAACAGCCGGGTCGGCGTCATCGACCTCGGGACCTCGCAGCGCCGGTGGCTCTCCACGGGCGGCCTCGACCGCAGCTGGCTGCCCTTTCCCGAATCCCGCCCACCGCTGTGGGACGGCGACAGCATCATCGCCCTGTGCGACGACCGGGGGAGCGTGCATGCGTACCGGCTCCTCCTCAACGGCCAAGGCGAGCCCACGCCGGTCGTCGACGGCGACCGGGTCGTGACGGGAATCGACGCCCGGGCTGGGACCGTGGCCTTCACCGCCACCACGGCCGAGCGGCCGGCCGAGCTGTACACGGTCATGAACGGCGGGGCCGAGCGCCGGCTGACCTCGCTGACCGAGCGCTTCGCCGCCCGGGCCGGCATCCAGCCCGCACAACGGTTCCGGGCACCGTCCACCGATGGCGCCGAGGTCGACGGATGGGCGTTCCTGCCGACCGGATTCGACCCGGATCGCCGGTACCCGGTGCTCCTCAACGTCCACGGCGGGCCGTTCACGCAGTACGGCAACCGGTTCTTCGACGAAGCCCAGATCCAGGCCGCCGCCGGCTACATCGTCGTCATGGGCAACCCCCGGGGTTCCTCGGGCCGGGACACGGCGTGGGGGCAGGCGATCATGGGGCCGGACCACCCGACCGCTCCCGGTCGCGGCTGGGGCTCGGTCGACGTCGAGGACGTGCTGGCCACCCTGGACGAGGCGCTGCGCCGCTGGCCGGCCGCCGACCCCGACCGGGTCGGCATGCTGGGTGGCAGTTACGGCGGCTACATGGCGACCTGGCTGGCCGGTACCACCACCCGGTTCAAGGCGATCTGCAGCGAGCGGGCGGTGAACAACCTGATCAGCGAGGAGTGGAGCTCGGACATCGCCACGGTGTTCCGCACCAACCACGGCCCCACGCACCTCGAGGACCCCGAGTTCTATGCCCGGGTCTCCCCCATCCGGTTCGTACGGGACATCCAGGCGCCGATGTTGATCCTGCACTCCGAGGACGACCTGCGCTGCCCGATCAACCAGGCCGAGGAGCTGTTCGTCGCCCTGCGCCTCCTGGGCAAGGACGTCGAGTTCCACCGCTTCCCCGCCGAGAGCCACGAGCTGTCGCGCTCGGGGTCGCCGATCCACCGTCGGCAACGCATGGAGATCATCCTCGACTTCTTCGGCCGCCACCTGCACCCGGAAAGCGCTGTCGGCGAGCGCCCTCCAGCGCAGGATTAGTGCTGCCGGCGGCGCCATTAGGATCTCCCGATGCCCAGGGTCGTGACCGGCACGCCGCGCGCCCTCGGCGCGCTCGCCATCGTGCTCGCGCTCGGGCTGGCGGCATGCGCACCACCGAAGCGCAGCGTCACCGGATGGGTGCCGTATTGGAGCACGGACACCGCGAGGGCGACCATCCAGTCGGCCGGCGACCTGCTCTCCGAGGTGTCACCGTTCTGGTTCCGCGCCACCGGCGCGACAACCCTGGTGAGCGACGAGCCCGCCGACGACCAGGCCGCCGTCGTGGCCGAGGCCAAAGCGGCCAACATCCCGCTGATCCCGACCGTGCGGGACGGGATGCCCGCCGGCGGAATGGCCGCGGTGCTCGCCGACCCGGCGCAGCGGGCCGCTCACGTGGCGACCCTCGTGCACCTGGTCCAAACCAATGGCTACGCGGGGATCGACCTCGACTACGAGCAGTTTGCGTACTCCGACGGCATCGCGTCGTGGGCCGGGACACGCCCGAACTGGGTCCAGTTCGTGGCCGAGCTGGGTGCCGCGCTCCACGCCCAGGCCCGCCTCCTGACCGTGACGACGCCCCCCATCTACAACGGCACCAGAGCCGCGGGCAGTGGCTACTGGGTCTACGACTGGGCTGCCATCGCGCCCCACACCGACCGGTTGCGCGTCATGGCCTACGAGTTCAGCCACTCGTCGTCGGGGCCGATGGCGCCCATCTGGTGGGTCGAGCAGATCGTGGCCTATGCCGTTCAGGTGGTTCCCCGGTCCAAGATCCAGATCGGCGTGCCGGCCTACGGCAGGGACTTCGTGGACGCCATCACCGGCACCTGCCCCAGCGGGATCGTCCCGACCCGCCACGACGTGCGGAACCGCAACTTCTCCGCCCTCGTCCAGCAGGAAGGCGCCACCCCTACACGCGACGGCCCCTCGGGTGAGATGACCTTCTCCTACGTGGACCGCTTCACCGGTCCGGATGGGAGCGGGATCGAGGTCACGTGCGACGTAAGCCGCTCGGTGTGGTACCCCGACGTGGAGTCGATGCTGGCCCGAGCCCGCCTGGTCAGTTCCTACGGCGTCTCCGGCGTTGCACAGTGGGCGCTCGGCTTCGAGGACCCGGCCCAGTGGCAGCCCCTGAGGGAGCACGCCGCCACGCTCCCCCATCCCGCCGGCGTCGACCCCACGGGAGCAGTCGAGGTGGTCGCTGCGGGGCCCGGTCACGTCGTCGTCGGCGGATGGGCCTTCGACCCGGAGGCCGACTTGCCGATCCAGGTGCGGATCACTACGGGCACCGGCCGCACCACCGTCCTGGCCAACTGGGAGCGCGCCGACATCGCGGCGGCCTATCCCGGTGCCGGCCCCTACCACGGCTTCGCCTTCCCGGTCCCCGCCCGCTCCGGGCGCCAGACCGTGTGCGTCGATGCGCTCGGCGTCGGTGCCGGTGCCCGCACCACCTCGCTCGGCTGCACGAGCGTCAGGGTGGGATAGCCCCCCGGACGGTCACCGCGCCCAGGTGGCCGAACGTGGCGGTCACCGTGGTGCCGGCCTCCAACGGCACCGCCGCGGTGAGGCCACCCGAGAACACGATCCAACCCGTCTCGAGCGACTCACCCCGCTCGCCGAGCCAGTTGGCCAGCATGGCCACGGCCTCGGCCGGATGGCCCATGGTCGCGGCGCCGGCGGCGGTGGCCACGGTGACACCGTCGACCTCGAGGAGCAGGCCGACCAGGGCCAGGTCGAGACCGGACGGGTCCACCATGACCGGGCCCAGGACGATGCGGGCCGCCGAGGTGTTGTCAGCCACGACGTCGGCCGCGGTGAAGGAGAAGTCGGCATACCGGGAGTCGATGATCTCCAACCCGCAGCACACGGCGTGCGTAGCGGCGAGGACCTCGGCCGAGGAGACACCGGGGCCCGTCAGCTCGTCGCCCATGACGAACACGATCTCGGGCTCGACCCGGGGATGGATCAGCTCGCCGAGATCGACGGCGTCGCCGGCCGGATGCAACCCGCCGGACAGCAGACGGCCGTACACCGGCTCGGCCACCTTCATCTGCTCCTGCTTCGCTCGGGCTGTCAGCCCCAGCTTGGCGCCGATCACCCGCTCGCCCGCCGCCACGCGCCGGGCGCACCCCTCCGCCTGGATGCGGTAGGCGTCCTCCAGGGACAGGTCCGGATGGGCCTGCGTAAGCCGGGGGACGGCGACGCGGTCGCGCGTGGCCGCGGCCAGCACGGCGGCGCTGCCGTCGATGAGATCGCCCTCGACTCCTGTCATGCCGGAGCGGCGGCCAGCGCGGCGGCGATCTGGATGATCTGATCCTCCTGGCCGCCCACCAGCCGCTGCCGACCGCACTCCAGCAGGATGTCCGCCCCGCTCACGTCGTAGCGGTCGGCGGCACGGTAGGCGTGCTTGAGGAACGACGAGTAGACGCCGGCGTAACCCATGATCACGGCCAACCGATCCTTGACGCACTCGCCGTCCATGACCGGACGCACCACGTCCTCGGCCACGTCGATCATCTTCAGCACGTCGAGGCCGGTGACGATGCCGAGCCGCTCGGCCACTGCGGCGAAGCACTCCAGCGGGGTGTTCCCGGCGCCCGCCCCGAAGGCGCGGGTTGACCCGTCGATCTGCACCGCCCCCGACCGCACGGCCAGGACGCTGTTGGCCACCGACAGGCCGAGGTTCTCGTGGCCGTGGAAGCCCACCTGGGCGTCGTCGCCGAGCTCGACAACCAGCGCGGCCACCCGGTCCCGCACGTCCTCGAGGATCATGGCGCCGGCGGAGTCGACCACGTACACACACTGGCAGCCGGCGTCGGCCATGATCCGGGCCTGGGCGGCGAGCACCTCGGGTGGCTGGGAGTGCGCCATCATCAGGAAGCCGACCGTTTCCAGCCCGATCTCCCTCGCCAGGCCGAAGTGCTGGATGGAGATGTCGGCCTCGGTGCAGTGCGTGGCCACCCGGACGATGGAGACGCCGAGATCCGCGCACGCCTTGATGTCGTCCTTGGTGCCGAGCCCGGGGAGCATCAGCGCAGCGATCCTCGCCCGGGCGGCGGTCTCCACCGCGGCCTTCATCAGGACCCGCTCGTCGGTCTTGGAGAAGCCGTAGTTGTAGCTGGAACCACCCAGCCCGTCGCCGTGGGTGACCTCGATGACGGGCATCCCGGCCCCGTCGAGCGCGGCGACGATGGCGCGGATGTGCTCCTCGGTGAACTGGTGACGCTTGGCGTGCGAGCCGTCGCGCAGGCTGGTGTCCGTGACCCTGATGTCGAGCTGGTCCGAGTACGTCATGATCCATCCTCGATCTCGATCTCGGCGGCGAGCAGCTCACGCGCCATCTCGTCGCCCACCTTCGTGGCCGCCGCCGTCATGATGTCCAGGTTGCCGGAGTAGGGCGGCAGGTAGTCCCCCGCCCCCTCCACCTCGATGAAGGTCGCCACCCGACCGGTCCCGTCCTCGAGACGATCGAACTGCGGCTCCCCCCGCAACCGGTAGCCGGGCACGTAGGTCTGCACCTCGTCCACCATGTCCTGGATCGACTGGGCCACCTTCGCCTCGTCGCTTCCCGCAGGCAGTGAACAGTAGATGGTGTCGCGCATGACGAGCGGGGGCTCGGCCGGGTTGAGGATGATGATCGCCTTGCCCGACTTCGCCCCGCCGATCACCTCCACGGCGCGGGCCGTAGTGCGGGTGAACTCGTCGATGTTGCTCCGGGTGCCTGGGCCGGCCGAGGCGGAGGCCACCGTAGCCACGATCTCGGCGTAGTCCACTGCGACGATCCGGCTCACCGCGTGCACGATCGGGATCGTCGCTTGGCCGCCGCACGTGACCATGTTGAGGTTCGGCTGGTCGAGGTGCTCTCGCAGGTTGACCGGCGGGATGACGTAGGGCCCCCGCGCCGCTGGTGTGAGGTCGACCGCCCGCATCCCCGCCGTCTCGTAGCGGGGCGCGTTTCGCGCGTGCACGTAGGCCGAGGTGGCTTCGAACACGATCCTGGGCGGCTCCGGACGGTCGAGGAGCCAATCGACGCCGGCGGCCGACGCCTCCAGCCCGGCCTCGCCGGCCAGGCGCAGGCCCTCGGAGGAGGGGTCGACCCCGACCATGTAGCGGGGCTCGATCACCTCCGAGCGGATCAGCTTGTACATGAGGTCGGTCCCGATGTTGCCGGGACCCACGATGGCGGCGGTCACCTTGGCCCGCATGCTCAACTCCTCCCTCGCCGGTTCACGCGAACCGCACGCTGACGTGGCCGAGCACGTCGAAGTCGGCGCGGATCACATCCCCGGCGGCGACGGGCACCATCCGGGTGCAGGACCCGGGCATGATCACCTGCCCGGGCTCGAGGCCCACCCCGAACTGCGCCACCTTGTTGGCCAACCAGGCCACGGCGATCACCGGATTGCCGAGCACGGCGCCACTGCAGCCGGTCTCGACGATCTCACCGTTCTTGCGCAGCGTGGCGCCGATGAGTGCGGGGTCGACGTCGTCCAGGCGGGTGGGCCGGGCACCCAGGACGAGGGCCGCCGACGACGCGTTGTCGGCGATGGTGTCCTGGATATTGATCTTCCAGTCCAGCACCCGGGAGTCGATGATCTCGATGGACGGCAGCACGTAGTCCGTCGCGCGCACCACGTCGGCCACCGTCACCCCCGGGCCCTGGAGAGGCCGGCCCAGCACGAATGCCACCTCGATCTCGGCTCGCGGTTGGCAGAACCGGGCCATCGGCACGGTGTCGTGCTCGAAGCAGAACATGTCGTCGAGCAGGTGGCCGTAGTCCGGCTCGTGTACCCCGAGCATCTCCTGCATCGCCTTGGCCGACAGCCCCACCTTGTGGCCACGCACGACGGCGCCCGCGTCCACCCGCCGGGAGATGTTGATCCGCTGGATCTCGTAGGCGTCGATGACGTCGATGTCCGGCCACTGCTCGGTGAGAGCCGGTATGGCGACCTTGGTCTGATCGGCGCGCCACAGCGCCTCGGCGGCCTCTGACCTGCGCTCGTCCGCCATGGCCCCACGCTGTCACCGATCGACCGCGTTGAACAACCCATCGTTGCCTACGGCGGCAGATGGCGTCAGCGGGAGGCCTGGCCGTAGGTGGACAGGAGCTCGGCCACCCGCGCCATCTCGTCGTCGGGCAACACGACCAGGGGCCGGCCGAGCGCCGCGCCGAGCGCCGCGGCCCGCCGGTGGATCCCGGCCAGCCATTCGAGCTCTGCGGCCAACTCCACCGCGACCTGGAGGGACGGGCCGACGGTCAGCAGCCCGTGGTTGGCCATCAGGCAGGCTCCGCCGGAGCCCAGCGCAGCGACGACGTTGGCCGCCAGCTCGGCCGAGCCGTAGGTGGCATAGGGCGCGCACGGCACGATCGGCCCGCCGCTGCGGGCGACGACGTAGTGAACGGCGGGCAGCGGGAGGCGTAGGCAGGCGAGTGCGGTGGCCTCCGGAGAGTGCGTGTGCACGACGGCCTCGACATCGGCGCGGGCCGCCAGCACTGCGACATGGAGGCGCCACTCGCTGGTCGGCTCGAGCTGGCCCTGTCGGCCCTCGGCGAGTGCTCCTTCACCGTCGAGGATCACGATGTGGCCGGGCTCCAGCGCGCCGGGTGCCACGCCGCTCGGGGTCACCAGCAACCCATCGCCGTTCCGGAGCCCGATGTTCCCGGCCGTCGCCCGGTTGAGCCCCAGTGCCTCCAGTCGCCGGGCCGCGTCGACGATCGCCCGGCGCGTCGCGGCCTCGACCAAGTCGGTCACGAGAGCAGCTGAGCGATGGCGAACGGCGCCGCCGCGATCAGTCCCCGCTCGGTGATGAAACCCGACACCAACCGCGCCGGGGTGACGTCGAACCCCCAGTTCCGGACCTCGGCGTGCTTGGGCGTGACCGTCACGCC
>DASTFY010000140.1:0-4584 GCA_035719525.1 Acidimicrobiales bacterium | reverse complement strand
GGATTCCCTGACACAGGCCCGTGGTTAGATGGTCGGGTGGGACTTCGTGTGCTGATCGCCGAGGACGAGGCCATCATCCGTCTCGACCTGCGCGAGACCCTGGTCGAGGAGGGTTACGACGTCGTGGCCGAAACCGGCCGGGGCGACGAGGCCGTGGCCATGGCCCGGGACCTGGCCCCGGACTTGGCCGTGATGGACATCGGCATGCCGGGCATGGACGGTCTGGAGGCGGCCAAGATCATGGTGGGAGAGCAGCTCTGCGGCGTGCTCATCCTCACCGCGTTCAGCCAACGGGACCTCATCGAGCAGGCGCGCGACGCCGGCGCCCTGGCCTACCTGGTGAAGCCGTTCCAGAAGAGCGACCTCGTGCCCGCGCTCGAGCTGGCCCACGCCCGTCACCGAGAGCTGCAGGAGTTGGGGGGTGAGGTCCGTTCGCTGGAGGAGCGGTTGGAGGCGCGCAAGCTGATCGACCGCGCCAAGGGCCGGCTGATGGACACCAGCGGCCTCACCGAGGCGGAGGCGTTCTCCTTCATCCAGAAGCGCGCCATGAACGACCGGGCCCGCATGCGCGACGTGGCCCAGCTCGTCCTCGACGGCGACCTGCAGCCCTGAGCGGACCTGTGTCCAAGATCCTCCTGCTCGACGGGAACTCGCTGACCTACCGGGCCTTCTTCGCGTTGCCGACCGACATGGCGACCGCCGGCGGCCAGGTCACCAACGCGGTGTTCGGGTTCACCTCGATGCTCATCAACCTGGTGAAGGACCATCAGCCGGACTCGATCGTGGCCGCGTTCGATCGGCCGGAGCGCACCTTCCGGCACGACGCCGTCCCCACCTACAAGGGCAACCGCGATGAGGCTCCCGACATCCTGCGCCAGCAGATGGGCCTGGTGCGTGAGGTGGTGGACGCGCTCGGAGTCCTCTCGCTCGACCTCGCCGGCTTCGAGGCCGACGACATCATCGCCACCCTGGTCGAGCGGGCCAAGGAGCGGGGCGACGACGTCGTGATCGTCACCGGGGACCGCGACACCTACCAACTCGTCGAGGATCCCCACATCAAGGTGCTGTACAACCGGCGCGGCGTCTCCGACTACGCGTTCTACGACGAGGCCGGCATCTTCGAGCGCACCGGCGTCACGCCGGCGCTCTACCCGCAGTACGCAGCGCTACGGGGCGATCCGAGCGACAACCTTCCCGGCGTACCTGGGGTCGGCGAGAAGACGGCGGCCAAGCTCATCACCAACTACGGCGGGATCGACGGCATCTACGAGCATCTCGACGCGCAGACGCCGAAGTTGCGGGCGTCGCTGGCCGAGCACGAGGACAGGGTGCGGGAGAACGCCCGGGTGATGGTGCTGCGGCGTGACGTGCCGATCGAGGTCGATCTGAACGCGGCGGTGCTCGCTCCGAAGATGAGCGAGGTCAAGCGGCTGTTCGAGTTCCTCGAGTTCCGCTCCCTGATGGACCGCCTCAACGAGGCCCTCGGTGCCAAGGGCGCGGCCGTCGACCCCTCCGGCGCGGGCCAGGTGGTGGAAGCCGAGGTCGTCCGGCCCGTCGGGGTGGACGAGGCGCTGAAGCTGCTCGGCGGTCTCGAGGCCCTCGATGTGGCGGCGGCGTGGTCGGCAACGGCCGGTCGGAGTTCGCTGGTCGGTCTGGCCGTGGTCGCCGACCCCGCCGCCGGGGACGTGGCGTGGTTGCCGACGGAAATGGTCACCGACGCCGCCGTGCTCGCGGCGCTGGCCGACGGACGCCCGCTGCGGGCGCACCAGGCCAAGCCCCTCCTGCGGGCGCTGGCGGCTCATGGTGCCGGCGTCCCGGCGCTGCAGCTCGACACGGCCATCGCCGCCTACCTGCTCGACCCGGCCGAGACCCGCTATGGCATCAGCGACCTGTTGGAGCGCTACACCGGCGACCGGCTGCCGGATGCCGGCGCCCCGGCCGGCCAGCTGGACTTCGCCGAGGAGGCCACGGACGAGGCCCAGGTGGCGGCGAACGAGGCGCTCGCCGTGAGCCGCTTGGCGCCCGCCGTGATCGCGGCGCTGGCGGCCCAGGGCATGGCGTCGCTGTATGCGGAGATCGAGAATCCCCTCGTTCGGGTCCTGGCCCGCATGGAGGACGTGGGCATCGCGGTGGACCGCGCCGAGCTCGACTCGCTCAATACCCGCCTCACCGCGGAGACCCGCCGCCTGGGCCAGCAGGTGCGCGACGTGGTGGGCCGGGACTTCAACATCAACTCACCCATCCAGCTCCGCCAGATCCTGTACGAGGAGCGAGGCCTCAGCTCGACGAAGCGCACGAAGACCGGGCTGTCCACGGACGCCGCCACGCTCGAGAAGCTGCGGGACGAGTGGCCCGAGTTCATCGAGCCGTTGCTGCAGTACCGGGAAGCCGAGAAGCTTCGCTCCACCTACGGCGAGGGGCTGCTGGCCGAGGTGGCCCCGGACGGCCGCATCCACGCCACGTTCAACCAGACCGTGGCCCGCACCGGCCGCCTCTCCTCCGACCAGCCGAACCTGCACAACATCCCGGTCCGGTCCGAGGAGGGCCGCCAGTTCCGCCGGGCCTTCGTCCCGGCCGCCGGCTGTACGCTGCTGGTGGCCGACTACAACCAGATCGAGCTGCGCTGCATTGCCCACCTGGCCGAGGATCCCGGCTTGATCGCGGCGTTCACCGCGGGGGAGGACATCCACACCGCCACCGCGTCGCGGGTGTTCGGCGTCGCGCCGGGCGACGTCACCGTCCGCATGCGGTCCACGGCCAAGATGGTCAGCTACGGGCTGGCCTACGGCATGGAGGCCTACGGGCTGGGCCAGCGCCTCAACATCCCCACCGAGGACGCGGCGGTCATCCTCGACGCCTACTTCGACGCCTTCCCCAACGTGAGGGCGTACATGGAGCGCACGGTCAAAGAGGCGCGCATGCGGGGCTACACGGAGACGCTGTTCGGCCGGCGCCGCCCGATCCCCGAGCTGTCGAATGCCAACTACCGGATCCGCCAGGCCGGCGAGCGCCAGGCCATGAACGCCGGAATCCAAGGCCTGGCCGCCGACATCTTCAAGGTGGCCCTCGTCCGGCTGGACGGGGCGCTCGACGAAGGCGGCTACGCCAGCCGCCTCGTCCTCCAGGTGCACGACGAGGTGCTGCTGGAGGTACCGACAGCCGAGGCGGACGACGTGGCGCCGCTCACCGTGGCCACCATGCGCGGCGCGGCAGAGCTACGCGTCCCACTCGAGGTCAACGTTTCGTCCGGTCCCACCTGGGCCGACGCCAAGAGCTGAGCGGCCCGGCCGTTTCAGGCGTCCGGCGCGAACGGGTCGGCCATGGCGGCCGCGCAGGCGTCCGGGTTCGCGGCCACCCAGGCTGTGACCTCACGCGCCGGCGACGCTGTTCCTCCCCGGCGCCAGGCATCCAGGTAGGGCTGGGGCCACACGACCCCGCGCCGGACGGCCCACTCCTTGCCTGGGCAGGGAGGCGAGACGCCGAGGTGGAGATGGCAGGCGCCGGCCCGGCCCGTCCGCCCCATCGTGCCGACGACCTGGCCGGCGCCGACGGCCTGCCCGGGTGCCAGGCCCGCCGCCACCGAGTCGAGATGGGCGAGGTAGTAGCGCACGCCGTCCACCCCTTCGATGCTCACGTACCGGCCCCCGCGGCGCGCCGGGTTGTCGGTGGCCGGGTCGTACAGGTCGACGGTGCGCACTTCCAGGACGCGTCCGTCTACAGGCGCGACGAGCGGCGTGCCACACCCGGCCGACGCGAAGACGTCGGCGGCCGGGTAGCCGGCGTGGCTGCCGGCGCTGCCGTACGCGACGTTCGCCGAGGCCTCGACCGGCATCACGTACCGATACGGTGAGTCGCCACCGCCGGGAGGCGTGCAACCCACGTTCAGGGCCGCCAGGCTCACGGCGACGACGAGCCATCGGCTGCGCACGGCCACCAGTCTGGTCGATCCGCCCTGAAGGACGGGCCGGGTCCGGTGGTAGCGTGTGCTGCCTTCGTCGCGCCCCGTAGCGCCCCACGCAGCGGTAGTGCGGCGGAGTTCACGAGCCCTGTCCACCCCGAAAGAGATCCCGTCCCTTGTCCGACATCACCACCCCTGCCCCCGAAGACACGCCGTTCGGCACGTTCGACGACGAGGGCAACTACCTTCCCCGCCAGGTCGTCGAAGACGACCTGGGCCAGAGCTTCGAGGACGCCATCGCCGGCACGCTGGTCGATGTCGAGGACGGCCAGATCGTCAACGGCACCGTGGTGAAGATCGACAAGGACGAGGTCCTGCTGGACATCGGGTACAAGTCCGAGGGCGTCATCCCGTCCCGTGAGCTGTCCATCCGCAACGACGTCAACCCCTTCGACGTCGTGAAGATGGGCGAGGAGCTCGAGGCGCTCGTGCTCACCAAGGAGGACAAGGAGGGCCGGCTCCTCCTGTCCAAGAAGCGGGCCCAGTACGAGCGGGCGTGGGGCAGCATCGAGAAGATCAAGGAAGCCGAGGGCGTGGTCGAGGGTCCGGTGATCGAGGTCGTCAAGGGCGGCCTCATCGTCGACATCGGCCTGCGTGGCTTCCTCCCGGCATCGCTGGTGGAGCTG
>DASTFY010000139.1:0-7380 GCA_035719525.1 Acidimicrobiales bacterium | reverse complement strand
CAGATCCGCAACCGCGCCACGATCGGCGGCTCCGTCGCCCATGCTGATCCGGCGGCCGAACTGCCCGCCGTCCTCGTCGCCCTGGACGGCGCGATCACCCTGCGGAGCGCGGCGCGTGGTGAGCGCACAGTGCCCGCGACGGAGTTCTTCGATGGCGTGTTCAGCACGATCCGAGAGCCCGACGAGCTGGTGACCTCGGTGTGGTTCCCCCGCTTCGACGGGCCGTCGACGTTCCTCGAGTTGGCCCGGCGCCCGGGGGACTTCGCCTTGGTCGGCGCCTGCGTCGCGCTCTCGGTGGCCGGCCGTGTCGTGCGGGACGTGCGGATCGGCCTGTCCGGGGTGGCCGACCGCCCCGTGCGAGCCCGCGACGCCGAGGACCTCCTTCGGGGCGAGCAGCTCACCTCGGCCCGGCTGGCCGAGGCGGCCACGGTCACGTCGTCGGGCCTGCGGCCGGGCAGCGACGTCCACGCCAGCGGCGCCTACCGGGCCGCCGTGGCGGGCGTGCTCGTCCAACGCGGGCTGGCCCGGCTGCTCGGGACCGTCGCACGGTGATGGTCGAACGGCACACCGTCGCGATGACGGTCAACGGGGCGGCGCACGTCGTGTCCGTGGAACCCCGGACCCTCTTCGTCGATGTGCTCCGTCATGAGCTGGGCCTCACGGGGACCCACGTCGGGTGCGAGCAGGGCTCGTGTGGCGCGTGCACGGTGGTCGTCGACGGGCTCGCCGTGCGCTCGTGTCTCATGTTGGCCCCGCAGGCGGACGGAGCGGCCGTCGACACCGTGGAAGGGGTGGCCGCCGGCCCCGACACCCATCCCGTGCAGCGCGCCCTGCACGAGCTCCACGGGCTCCAGTGCGGTTTCTGCACGCCGGGCATCGTGATGGCGCTGGTCGCGGCGTGGAACCAGGGCCTGGAGGCCGAGGAGGCCGAGCGAGAGGTCCTTGAAGGTCACCTGTGCCGTTGCACCGGCTACGTCAACATCCGCGCCGCGGTGCGCGCGGCGTGGGCGGACGCGCTGTGATTTCCCAGCGGCTCGTGGGCCGAGCCGTGCCTCGCGTGGAAGACGACCGGTTCCTGCGCGGCCGGGGGCGCTACCTGGACGACATCGAGTTGCCCGGCCTTCTCCACGCCGCCATCGTCCGCAGCTCCGTCGCCCACGGGATCGTGCGCGGGCTCGATCGCGGCGGCGGGGCCGGCGGGGCCGGCTCCGTGGCGCTCGTACTCGGCCCGGAGGAGGTGCGGGCACGAGCGGCCGGGCTGGTTCCGGTGGTCTGGGTGGTCCCGGGGCAGCGCGACGTCGGCCATCCGCTCGTCGGCGATCGGGTCCGCTACGTCGGCGAGCCCGTTGGGGTCGTGGTGGCTTCGTCGCGCTACTACGCCGAGGATGCGCTCGATCGGCTCTACCTGGAGACCGACGAGCTGCCCGCCGTCGTGTCACCCGAGGAGGCGCTGGCGCCGGACGCGCCGCTGCTCTACCCGGACTGGGGGACCAATGTCGCCGTGGAGCCGGAGAGCGGTGATGGGGCCGACCACACCGACGCGGTGTTCGCCGGCGCGGGCGGGGTGCTGCGCGCCCGCATGCACATGGGTCGCCTGGCGGGCTCGCCGATGGAGCCGCGGGGCATCCTCGCCGTCCCCGACGCCGGCACCGGCAAGCTGACCGTCTGGATCTCGACGCAGGCGCCGCACGCGGTCAGGGACGCCATGGCGGCCGTGCTCGGCCTGCCTCAGCACCTCATCCGGGTGATCGGGCCGGATGTGGGCGGCGGCTTCGGGGTCAAGGACCACATCTACGAGGACGAGCTCATGGTGTGCCTGGCCGCCTTGGAGCTCGGGCGCCCGGTGAAGTGGGTGGAGGACCGGCGGGAGTCCCTCACCGTGACGGCCCAGGCCCGCGGGCACGTGCAGGACGTCGAGGTGGCCTATCACCCCGACGGGACGCTGCTGGCCCTTCGCACCTACGGCGTGCGTGACGCCGGAGCCAACCTGTCGATCTTCGGCGCCGGCCCGCATGTCAGCCTGGCGGCCAACCTGCCCGGGCCCTACCGGTGGCGGGCGGTGCGCGCCACCGGGCCGGTCGTGGTGACGAACAAGGTGCCGTCGGGGGCGTACCGGGGGTTCGGCCAGCCCCAGGCCGCGATGATCCGGGAGCGGGCCATCGACATGGTGGCCGACCAGCTCGGCTTGGACCCCGTCGAGCTGCGGCGCCGGAACATGCTCGGCCCCGATGACCTTCCGTTCACGACGCGAACCTCGCTCACCTACGAGAACGGCGACTACCCGGCCAACCTCGCCCGCGCCGCCGAGCTGATGGAGGCCGGACCGCCCCCGCCCGCCGACGGCCGATCCCGTGGTGTCGGCTTCTCGTCCTACGTCGAGCTCACGGGCGTCGGCCCGACGTCGACCAACAAGGTCCTCGGGGTGCGGGTCGGCACGTACGAGACCGCGACCGTGCGGATGGCGACCGACAGCTCGGTGTCCGTCATCACCGGGTCGAGCCCCCATGGCCAGGGCCACGAGACCTCCTTCGCCCAGCTCGCCGCCGACCGCTTGGGCGTGCCGCTCGAGCGGATCAGCCTGATCCACTCCGACACCGACGTCACGCCGTACTCGCCCTACGGCACCGCAGCCTCCCGGTCGATCACCGTCGGGGGCGGTGCGCTGGTCCTCGCCGCCGAGGAGCTGGCCGACAAGATTCGCCGCATCGCCGCCCAGCTCCTCGAGGCGGCGCCGGAAGACGTCGTCCTGGCCGAGGGGCGCGCCGTCGTCGCCGGCACCACCGCCGGCGTCTCCCTGACCGAGGTGGCGGAACAGGCGTGGCGGGGCTACGACCTCCCGGACGGGATGACCCCGGGCCTGGTCGCCACCAGGGTGCTCGATCCCGAGAACCTCTCGTTCTCCTACGGCACCCACGCCTGCCAGGTGGCGGTGGACCGGGCCACGGGCATGGTCGAGGTCGAGCGCTTCGTCGTCGTGCACGACTGCGGCACCGTCGTCAACCCCCTCATCGTCGAGGGCCAGGTCCACGGGGGCGTGGCGCAGGGCCTAGGGGCGGTCCTGCTGGAGGAGGTGGTGTTCTCCGACGATGGTCAGCCCCTCACCGCGACCTTCCTCGACTACCTCCTGCCGACCTCGTCCACCATGCCCGACGTGCAGACCGAGCACAGCGAGCACCCGTCGCCCCACATCCCCGGCGGCATGAAGGGCATGGGGGAGGGCGGCACCATCGCCGCTCCCGCCGCCATCCTCAACGCCATCGCCCGCGCCCTGCCCGACGCCGCTGCGCGGATCACCGACATCCCGATGACGCCGTCCCGCCTGTGGGAGCTGCTCCAGGACACCGCCGGCGCCTGAACCTCCGGTTGCGAGTGCGAAAGTGGCTAACGGACCGGAACCATCGTCCGCACCGGCGGGAAGATCCCCACCCGCAGGGTCAGCAGGCGCAGGCCGTAACCCGCCGGCACCGTGCAGAGCACGGCGAGGACGCTGACGACATCTCGTGCGTCGGCCCAGGCCACCCCGACGAGGGCCAGGATCAGCGGCAGGATCGTGCCGACGAGGACCACCCCGCCGAGGAACGGTGTCCGGTAGCGGCCACTCGTGAGCCTCTCGATGCTCTCGGCCTTCCCCGGATGGTCGGCGTCGATCCGCAGGTGGACGGCCATCAGTACCAGCAGGAGCGCCAGGAACCCGGCCAGCAGCCAGCAGTGACCGGCCGGGATGACTACGTCGTTGACCGCCTGCAGGAACAGGAGCAGGGCGGTCGCGGTCGCCGCCGACGACAGGAGGAACTGGGCCGGGATCAGCGGCGAGTGCCAGTAGGGGATGGCCCGCGGCTCGGCCAGCACCTGACCGGCGTAGAACATCACCACCACGGCCGCAGCGAGGGCCACGAGCTCCAGGAGCCGCCCGAGCCCGTTGGTCGCCGCCGCCGTCCACGGCAGCCAGTCGAAGGGCCGGCTCCCGCCGAGCTCCAGGTCGGGGAGGACCAGCAGCCCGCCGACGACCACGAAGACGACGTCGGCGATGGCGCCGCGGCTGATCCACGACGTCCCCGGGTTGACCAGTGCCCGCAGGAAGCGCAGCGGCCGCCCGAGGTCGGCGATCAGGATGCCGCCGCCGACGGCGATGGCCGCGAAGCTGAGCAGCTCGACGAACGGCAACCCGAGCCACGTCCCCACGTCCGACTCCAGCTCCAGGGCGCGGGCCAGCACGAACAACCCGCCCCCGACTCCCATCAACGTGAACCAGACCGCGTGGGGGATGTCCCAGACCCGCTGGACCTTGGGCTCCAGGACGAACCGGTCCATGAACACGTTCTGCGGGCCGAGATGGCGGCTCATCGGGCCGATCCGTCCACGTAGAAGACGTGCGCCCCCGTCTCGGCGTCGGGCCGCAGCACGGTGGCTGGTCCCCGTTCCCGGAGGTAGCGGCTGACCGTGCTCTCGCCGTCCTCGAGGTCGCCGAAGATGCGGCACTCGGCCGGGCAGGTCACCACGCACGCCGGCGTCGCCGCGATGTCGAGCCCTGGCACCAGGCCGTGCTCGAGGCCATGGTCGATCCGGTGGGCGCAGAAGGTGCACTTCTGCACCGTCCCCGGCGTGTAGCGCGCCGCGGCGCCGGCGTCGGGGACGGTGGCCGCGGTGCGAGCGCCGCCGCCGAGCGCTTCACCCGTGCGGCCCTCGAACAGGTGGAGGGCGCCGTACGGGCAGGCGTTCATGCAGGCGCGCGAACCGATGCAGGCGTCGTCGTCGGCGAGGACGATGCCGTCGTCCCGCCGGTCCAGCGCCCGGGTCGGGCAGGCCTTGATGCAGGGCGCGTCCTCGCAGTGGTTGCACAGCACGGGCAGGTAGTCCATGTGCGCGTCCGGGTAGTCGCCCACCTCCTCCTCGATCACCGGCGCGTACCAGACGTCGCCCGGCGTGGCGTTCTCTGTCTTGCAGGCGATGCTGCAGGCGCCGCAGCCGATGCAACGCCCCGTGTCGATCACCATGGCCCAGCGGGTCACGGTGGCTCCGTCTTGAACACCCGGGCCGATATGCAGCAATCCAGCGCCCCGGACACGAAGTCGATGTGCTCCTTGTCGATCGTGAGCAGTGAGTTGAAGTTGACCTCGTCGTTCGGCCCCTTCGACCAACCGCCCCCGCAGCCCTGGGTGGCCAGCACCTCCGGGTGCACGAGGTTCGTCACGCGAGCCCAGGCGTCGTGGGTGCGGCCCTCGAAGGTCTCGACCATGACTCGATCTCCGTCGGCGATCCCCCGCTCCGCGGCGGTGACCGGGTGGATCATGACGGCGGACAGATCCCGGTGGCGAGCCGACAGCGACGACAGCAGCGGGTTGAGGTGCGTGTGCGACAGCGCGTGCTGGGGGAGCTTGAGGTTCATCAGGTACAGGTCGTGGGGCGGCGCGTGCCGGAAGGACGGGCAGGGCTTGAAGTCCGGGAGCGGCTGGTAGTCGTCGGTCTCCCACGGGATGCCGAGGCCGTCGGCCACCCGCCGCACATCGTCGCCCGCCGGCCCCATGAACTCGAAGTAGATCTGCGCCCGCGGCGTCACGAACGGGCGCGGGTACTTCTCGAATACGGTCTTGGGTGAGGTCCACAGGCCGTCGGCCAGGTGCCAGTCGAGGCCCTTGTCCGGGCCGTACTCGTTCTTGAGCATGCGGTCGACGATGTCGGCGTACGACAGCTCCTCGTCGGGCCCGAGTGCGTACTCCGGCTGGAGGTGGGAGATCTCGTTGAGCCGCTGGTGCACGGCGCCGGCGAACCCGGCCCGCCGGGCCAGCTCCAACAGCACCTGCATGATGTCGACGTAGGGCTCGTCGGGCACGGGGCCGGCGAAGGGAGCCTGGACGACGGGCTTGGAGCCGTAGTTGGCGATCTCGCCCTCGCCGGAGGAGAAGTGGCCGAACACGTAGGGAGCCAGGCGCTCCAGGTAGTGCAGGTCGGGGAGCACGATGTCGGCGAAGTCCGTCGTCTCCTCGAACCGCCGGGTGACCGAGACGACGAGCTCGAAGCGCTTCATGAACCGGTCCATCACGTCGGGTGGTCCCGAGGTCTTCACGATGTTGGAGTGGTATTGGAACAGCATCTTCGGCCAGCTCGGCGGCTTCCACACCTCCGGCTCCTCGGAGGCCAGCAGGTAGAAGACGGCGCCGTACGGGCCGACCGGGAGCAGCTCGAAGTACTCGGGCGTCAAGGGCGGTGACGCCGGGCGCGGCGGGTACATCCCGCCCACCCGGCCGCCCCCGATGAAGCTCTGCTGGATCAGGCCCTCGAAGCTGGCCTGGAACTGCGGCTCGCGCGATGGGCTCTTCCCCCGCAGGCCGTAGGGGTCGGCGAGCAGGCCGCCGGGAACGTCCAGCGCTCCGGTCAGCGCCGGCAGGAGGGCGATGGCCAGCCCGGTCAGCATGGCGTGCTTGTGGGCCGACAGGCCCCGGTACCACACGACCGACGCTGGTCGGTACGGCAGGGTCTCGCCGTCGATCTCGATGGTGGCGCCGATCTGGGACGCCTCGCCGTACTCGCGGGCCAGGCGGACCACGGTGGCCGCCGGCACCGAGGTGATGTCCTCGACCATCTCGGGCGTGTACCGGCGCACGTGGTCGGCCAGGCATTGAAACCCGGGCCGGGCCTGGACGCCATCCACGGCGTACGAGCCGGTGAGCGCGAAGTCGCCGACATCGGCGTCGAAAGGCTTGGCGCGGCCGTCGGAGGCGTCCCACACCATGGGCTTGCCCGTGCCGGCTTCCCGCAGGTAGAGGCCGTCGGGGCCCACGAGGTACGGGCCGTTGGTCATGTGCTTCACGAACTGCTCGTCGTAGAGGTGCAGCTCGTTCACGAGCTGGTTGACCATGCCCAGCAGCAGGGCGGCGTCGGTTCCGGGCCGGATCGGTACCCATTCCTCGGCTCGCGACGCGGCGGGGCCGCGGACGGGGTCGATCGACACGATGTGGAGGTCTCCCGGCCGGCGCTCGGCGAGGGCCCGGGCGGCGTGCATCGTGTCGTAGTGCACGACGGATCCGAACTGCGACCCGAAGAGCATGATGTACCGGGCGTGCACCGGATCGGGCACGCCCTCGAAGGCGCTCTGGTTCATGTAGCTGATGCCGTGCACGTTGTTGCCGCAGAAGATCTGCGCCGACCACGTCGTGAACCCCGGTAGCCCGAAGGCGTTGATCCACGCCCCGATGAAGGGACCGCGCAGCTGGTAGGCGTCGAAGGTGGAGAACAACAGGCCGGTGGGGTCCTCGTCCCGGATCTCCTTGAGCCGCCCCGCGATCTCCGACAGCGCGTCCTCCCAGCTGATCGGGACCCAGCCCGGATCGACACCGATGCCCTTGTCCGGGTTCGTGCGGCGCAGCGGGGTGGTGATCCGCT
>DASTFY010000138.1:0-9547 GCA_035719525.1 Acidimicrobiales bacterium | reverse complement strand
GAGACCGGCTGGCAGTACCAGCCCGAGCAGACCACCTCCGCCATCATCTGCCACCACCCCCGGGCCAAGTACTTCGTCGCCCGCTGACCGCCGGCCGGCTTCGACCGCAGCAGGTGGCTCAGGTGGTTGACCGCTGGCCGCCGCAGCCCGCAGATGGTTGCATCGGGAAGCGTTCGGCTCACGTTGCGATATGCGCGACAGGAGCCGAACGCCTCCGAAGTGTTCGGCTCTGGTGACGGTCTCACCGGCGCCGGCAGAGAGGCCGCGTCCGGAAACCTTGACGCACCCCTCGGGCAGAGTGCGGCGTCATGAACCACGCCGATCGAAGGCTCGCGGCCCTGGCCGCCTCCCAACGGCAGGTGTTCACCCGCCAGCAGGCATTGGTCGCGGGCCTGAGCCGAGCGGCGGTCTGCCGGCGCACCCGTAGCGGGCTGTTCGTCGCCCACGGCCCACACACACTGCACTTCGCCGGCGTGACCTTGGACTGGAAAGGACGGTTGCTGGCCGGGCTGATGGACCTGGGAGAGGGCTCCCTCATCACCGGGAGGGCGGCCGCTGCCCTCCACGGATTCGACGGCTTCGCCGACGGCCCCGTCGAGCTGCTCGTCCCGAGCCACCACAAGGATCGGCGGGCGGTCGGGCGCGTGTCGTCGACCCCTGCCATCGGCCCGCTCGACCGAGTGTTCGTCGACGGGTTGGCTCTCACGTCAGGAACCCGAACGGTCCTGGAGCTGCTCGGCCGGGTGAGCGAGCGCGAGCTGGGAAATGCCATCGACAGCGCCATCCGCTTTGGCTTGACCGCACCCGTTGCGCTGTGCCGCCGGCTGGAGCTCCTGGGTCGGCAGGGCCACCACGGTGTCGCCGCGTTCGAGCGGGTGATGGAGTCTTCCGGCGTCCAGAGCTGGTTGGAGAGGCAGTTCCTGGGGAGGCCGCCGCGGCTACCTGAGCGCCGATGAGCGTCGCCGTCAGGAGCACCGCCGGAACGAGCTCCAGCTCCTCGGCAAGGTGGTGTACTTCTTCACCACCGAGGACGTCGTCAACGACGGGGCCTACGTGGTGTCGACCGTTCGTGGCGGCCTCGAACAGGCCGCCTGACCGTCACCAGAGCCGGATGCTTCCGGGTGCAAGGGACCGTGGAGGTGGCTCAGGGTTGGTGGGTCGTAAGGATGGGTTGGCTGGCGGCCCAGGCTGCGGCCAGTGCGGCGTACCGGCCTTCGGGCCGCGCCACCAGCTCGTCGTGGGTGCCGAGCTCGACCAAGGCGCCGTGATCGACCACGGCGATGCGGTCGGCGCGGCGCACGGTCGACAGGCGGTGCGCCACGACGATGGTCGTCCGGCCCCGCATGAGCTGCTCGACGGCGGCTTCCACGGCCGCCTCCGTGCCGGGGTCGAGGTTCGACGTCGCCTCGTCCAGGACGAGGACGGCGGGATCGACCAGCGCGGCGCGGGCCAGCGAGACGAGCTGTTGCTCCCCGGCCGAGAGCCGGGATCCACGCTCGCGGACCTCGGTGTCAAGGCCCTCCGGGAACGCCGCGAACCGGTCCCAGGCGCCGATGGCCCGGAGCGCATCGTCGACCTCGGCGTCCGTGGCGCCGGCCCGAGCGAGGCGGATGTTCTCGCGGATGGTGCCGTCGAACAGGAAGCCCTCTTGCGGCACGACCACGATCTGCTCCCGGAGGGAGGTCGTGGTCGCCCCCCGCAAATCGACCCCGCCGAAGCTCACCGAACCGCTGGTCGGGTCGTACAGGCGGGCGACGAGCTTGGCCAGCGTCGACTTGCCGGCCCCGGTCGGCCCGACGAGCGCGAGGCGCTCCCCGGGCGCCACCGTGAGCGACACGTCGTGCAGGGCCGGCCGGCTGGAACCGGCATAGGTGAAGGAGACGTCATCCACCACGATCGGGCCGATCGACGGCAGGTCGACGGCGCCCGGCCGGTCCCTGACATCGGGCTGGGTGTCGAGCAGGTCGTAGAGCTTGTGCAGGCCCGCTCCGGCCGACTGGATGCTGTTGAAGAGCTGCGACAGCTGGGCGACGGGCTCGAACACGCTCGACAGGAGCAGCACGAAGGCGGCGACCGTGCCGACCGAGACGCTTCCTTGGTGCACGAGCCATCCGCCGACACCCACCACGGCGCCCGCGGCCGCCACGCCCACCCATTCGACCAGCGCGAAGTACGGGACAGAGACCCGTACCGAGCTCATGTGCGCGTCGTAGAGGGCGCGGTTGGTGTCGCCGAAGCGCCGGATCTGTTCCTCCTCCCGGGCGTAGGCCTGGATCACCCGCACGCCCGTGATCGACTCCTGCAACGCCGACAGGTTCTGGCCGACCCGATCCCGCACGTCGAGGTACGCGGTGTTCGAGCGGCGCTGGAAGCGAACAGAGGCGAAGACGATGATCGGCAGCGCCACGAGGCAGACCATCGTCAGCGGCACCGACATCAGGAACAGGAGAACGAGCGTGAACACGAGCAGCAACGACGCGGACACGAACTGGAGAAGCCCGAACTGGACGAGCTCGCCCATCGAGTCGATGTCGGAGGTCAGTCGAGACACCAGGACGCCCGCCTTCTGGCGGTCGTAGAACGACATCGACTGCCGCAGCAGGTGGCCGAACGAGGTGAGCCGCAGGTCTCGGAGGAAGCCCTCGCCGGCGCGGTTGATCGTGAGCTGCTGGGTCCGCCCGATGAAGTACGCGATCACGGTGGCCGCGATGTAGCCCGCGACGGCGATGTTGACTGCCGCGACGTTCATCGGCGGGGTGAGCCCGTGGTCGATGGCGTACCGCACGAGGGTCGGGCCCGCCAGAGTGCACAGCGTCGAGGCGGCGATGAGCACTACCGAGAGGACGACGTCGCGCCGGACGGGCCGGGCCAGCGCCATCGACCGTCGCAGCACCCTCTTGGCGGCGACGCGGTCGAGCTGATCCTCCGGCGCGACGGCGGCGGTGCTCCACACGGTCAGGCCACCTCGAGCTGCTCGGCGTCCCGGGCCGCCCATGCGGCCAGCACCTCGCCGTAGCGCTCGCTGGTGTCGAGCAGCTGCCGGTGGGTTCCCTCTGCGGCTACCCGGCCGCCGTCGAGCAGCACGACCCGGTCGGCGAGCGAGATGGTGGCCGGTCGGTGGGCGATCACGATCGTCGTGCGCCCGGTCATCACCGTCGAGAGCGCGTCGCGGATCTCGTGCTCCTTGGAGGGGTCGACGGCGGACGTGGCGTCGTCCAGCACCAGCACCCGCGGGTCGGCGAGGATCGCCCGGGCGATGGCGATGCGCTGTCGCTGCCCACCGCTCAGGGAGAAACCACGCTCGCCCAGCAGCGTGGCATAGCCGTCAGGGAGATCGTCGATGAACTCGGTGGCACCGGCCAGCGCCGCCGCACGCTCGATCCGAGCCGGTGAGGCATCGGGATCAGCAAACGCGATGTTGGCCGACACCGTGTCGTGGAAGAGAAAGGTGTCCTCGAACACGATGCCGACGGCGCGTCGAAGATCGTGGACCCGCAGGCGCCGCAGATCGATCCCATCCAGTCGGATGGCGCCGTCGTCCACGTCGTAGAAGCGGGCCAGCAGCCGGGCCACGGTCGACTTCCCGGCCCCGGTCGCGCCGACGATGGCGATCGACATCCCGGGCTCGATCGTGAGGTCGAACCCGTCGAGCACCGGGCGGCCGGCGTCGTAGCCGAAGCGGACGCCGTCGAAACCGATGCCACCGGAGTGGTGCCCGCCGACGCGCGGCGGGAGCGGTAGAGGGTGCGGCGGGTCGGCGACGATCGGCTCGGTGGACAGCACCTCGTAGACCCGCTCGAGTGCCGCCGAGGCCCGCTGGCCGAAGGACACGGTCATGCCGATGGCCCGCAACGGCCACACCAACAAGGCCACGTACGCGTTGAAGGCCACCAGCTCGCCGATCGTCATGGTGCCTTGGACCACCATGTGGCCGCCGACCCCGAGCACCATGATGAGCCCCACCGCGGGCAGCTGATCGATGGCCGGCAGGTAACGGCGCCGGACACCGGCCGCCCGCAGTGACGCGGCGCGGACGTCCTCGGCCTCGCGGCTGAAGCGGGCCATCTGCACCGGCTCGGCGCCGAACCCCTTCACGACCCGCACGCCTGACACCGACTCCTCCACGACGGTAGCCATCTCCGCCGATTCCGCCTGGATGTCGATCAGAGCTGGATAGATGCGCCCCGAGAAGCGCTTGGCCAGCAGGTTGACGAGGGGAAGGGGGACGAGCGCGCAGAGCGCCAGAAGCGGGTTCAGCGCGAACAGGACCACCGCCACCCCGAGCGCCAGCGCGATGTTCGACAAAGTGAGCGGGATGAACACCATGAAGAGCTGCACCTGTTGCAGATCGTTGCTCGACCGGCTCATGAGCTGGCCGGTCTGCGCTTCGTCGTGGAAGCCGATGTGCAAGGCCTGCAGGTGGGCGAAGAGCCGCTCCCGCAGCCAGGTCTCCACCCAGCGCGCCTCCCTGAACGCGACGTAGCGCCTGGCACCGCTCAGGATGCCGGCCAGCAGGCCGACGAGCATGATCGAGCAGGACCAGACGAGGAGCGACCCTTCGCCGTCGACGGCGTGATCGATGGCCGCCCCGACGAGGAGGGGCACCGCCACCTTGGTCGCGCTCCACAGCAGACCGAGCACCCCACCGAGCGCGATCCCCTTCCACTGGGCCGCCAGCGTGGCCCGGAGGAGGCGCCAACCCTCCTGACCGGCCCTCTTCGTCAACCAACCTCCTCAGGAGTGCGCTGGGGGCGAGGCTACCGGGGCGCTGCGGCGTCCTACCGGGCCGGAGCCGCCGTTGGGCATCTGACGGATGATTCTGGAGTGCTTTGGCGCTCCGGCGGGAACAACTGTGTATCACCCATCGTTCAAGGTGGTGACATGACGCAGACCATGATCCCCCATCACCCGCAGGAGGCGGCCGAGCAGCTCCCGCTCCTCCCCGCTGACGACGTTCCCGTCCAGCTCCGGCTCTCCCAGCGCACCCGCCGCATCGGGCTCGCCGGCGTCGCCCGCGCCCGGGCCATCCTCGCCGATCAGGCCGCCCGTCGCCGCCAAGCCTCGGAGGAAGCGGCCCACATCACCCCACCTCGGGCGGCCTGAACAGCGGGCCAGCCCAGCCCGTCCGTCGACGAGTACGGTCGCATCGAGGCTGCGGCCGGTAGGTTCAGCGGCATCGGCAGCCGGGCCCGGGAGACGGAGTGACGGACGACACCAAGCTGTCGCGGGGGCTGAACCGCTACGTCCCTCGCCTGGCGGCGGAGTGGGATCTCGACGCCCCGGGTCGCCGATGGCGGTCACTGGACGCCTCGCTCTGCTTCGTCGACATCTCCGGCTTCACCAACCTGTCCGAGCGCCTGGCCCGGCGGGGCCGGATCGGCGCCGAGGAGCTCACCGAGGTGCTGAACCGCGTGTTCGGCAGCATGCTCGAGCTGGCCTACGCGCGCGGAGGTGTCCTGCTCAAATTCGGCGGCGACGCCCTTCTCCTCATGTTCCGCGGAGTGGACCATCCGGTCCAAGCCTGCAACGCGGCGGTGGAGATGCGCAGCGCGCTGAAGGAGGCGGCGACCGTGCCGACGTCGGTCGGCCGCGTCCCGCTGCGCATGTCCGTGGGCATCCACAGCGGCGAGATCCACCTCTATTGCGTCGGGCGGTCCCACCGCGAGCTCGTCATCACCGGACCGGCGGCCAGCCTCACCGCACAGATGGAGCACGCGGCCGGGCCGGGCGAGATCGTCGTGAGCGCCGCCACCCGGGCCGCCCTGCCGGCCGGCGCCGCCGATCAACCGGATGGGCCGGGCTGGCGGCTCCGCTGGCGCCGCCCGAAGGAAGCGCCGACGGGTCCCGTCCCGTCCCGCCCCGTGCCGGCCGAGTCGATCGCCGACTTCGTGCCGGTAGCACTACGCCCCTACCTGTTGGAAGGCGCCGTGGAGCCTGAGCACCGGGCGGCCACCGTGGCGTTTGTGCGGTTCCGGGGGATCGAATCGCTGATGGATCGTGCTGGACCCGAAGCCGCGGCCGTCGAGCTGGACCAGCTGATCGGCAGCATCCAGGATGCCTGCGACGCGGAGATGGTCGCCTTCCTGGCGACCGACCTCGACGAGGACGGGGGCAAGGTGGTTCTGGCCGCCGGAACGCCCGCCACGCAGGAGGACGACGAGGGCCGCGTGCTGCGGACCGTGCGCCGCATCGCCGACGTACCGACCGAGCTGGACCTACATGTGGGCGTGAACCGCGGCCATGTGTTCTCGGGCGCCGTGGGCATGCCCTTCCGAGCGACCTACACCGCGATGGGTGACACCGTGAACGTCGCTGCTCGTCTGATGGCCGCCGCACCACCGGGCGAGATCTACGCCACTCAGCCGGTGATCGAGCGCTCGCGCACGACCTTCCGGACCACCGCCCTGCCTCCGTTGCACGTGAAGGGCAAATCGGCGCCCTTGCAGGCTCTGGCGGTAGACGCCGAGACGGGGACCCGTGCGACCTCGGATGCTGGAGCGCTGCCGCTCGTCGGCCGTCAGGGCGAGCTCGAGGAGCTCCAAGCCCTTCTCGTCGCGCTCGGCGAGGGTGCCGGTGGTGCGGTGCTGGTCGAGGGCGGGGCGGGAATGGGCAAGACCCGGCTCGTGGCCGAGGCGCTGGGCGACCACCCCGAACTGACGGTCTCCTCGGTGCGGGGCGAGCCCTATGGCTCCGCCATTCCGTATCGAGCCGTGCGCGACGCCGTGCGCCAGTTCCTCGACGTCGAGCGCGCCGAGCCGGCGATCATGGCCGCGCAGCTGCTCGAACACCTCGAGCAGCTCGCGCCCGATCTCGTCCCGCTGGGGCCGTTGGTGGCGGAGGTGGCGCACGTCCCCGTTCCCTCGACGCCACTGGTCGACGAGATCGAGCCCCGATTCCGTCGGGATCGCCAGGCCGACGCCATCGTCGACCTCGTGCGCGCCCGCGTAAAGGGCCCACTCGTCCTCGTGGTCGACGACGCGCACTGGGTCGACGAAGCCTCGGCCCACCTGCTCAGCCGGCTGGTGGTCGCCACCACGCCAGAGGGCGGCGGTGCGCCGTGGCTGATCATCGCCGCCCGCCGCCCGCACGCCGGTGGTTTCGAGCCGGACTGCGATTCGGTCGTCACGGTGGCACCACTCCAGCGCAGCGACGCCGAGGAGCTCGTGTGGTCCGCCTCCGGGTCGGTTCCGCTGCGGCCGCACGAGGTCCACGCCATCGTCTCCCGGGCCGCCGGGAACCCGCTGTATCTCCAAGAGGCGCTGCGGCTGGTGGCGCAGACGGGTGACGCCGGAGCGTTGCCGGACTCCCTCGACGCGGTCGTGGGCGCCGAGATCGACTCCCTCCCGGCCCGGTCTCGACGCATCCTGCGTTGCGCCGCCGTACTCGGGCGCAGCTTCCGCGACGAGGCCCTGCGCCTCCTCATGGCCGGAGAGGGCATCGAGGTGGACGGCGCGCTCGATGAGGAGCTCGGCCGCTTCCTCGAGCGCGAGGGCGAACGTTGGCGCTTCCGCCAAGCGCTGGTGCGAGATCTGGCCTATGAGGGCCTGTCGTACCGGCGGCGGCGCGAACTGCACCGCCGGGCGGGGGCGGCGACCGAGCGGCTGGCCGGCGGCCGAGTCGACCAGGTGGCCGAGCTGTTGGCCCGCCACTACAGCGCGTCGCAGGACCACGAGCTGGCGTGGCGCTACTCGCGCATCGCCGCTGAACGGGCCCGCGTCGCCTACGCCAATGTGGAGGCCGCCACCCACTACGAGGACGCCCTCGAAGCGCTGAGCAAGATCTCGGACGTCCCGGACCGCGAGCAGGCCGAGCTCTGGACGCGCCTCGGTGACGTGCGTGAGCAGCTCGGCATGTACGGCGCCGCGCTCGAGGCCTACCGCCGCGCGGCCCGGCTGGTCCATGACGATCCGCTGGCCAGCGCCCGCGTGGCCCTGCGCCAGGGGCGGGCCAAGGAACAGCGGGGTGCCTTCGTGGCCGCTTTACGGGGAGTGCGGGCGGCGGCCCGCCGTCTCGAACCGGCCAGCTCGGCGGAGGCGGCGCGGTGGGAGGCGCGCCTGACGGCCTTCGAATCAGTCGTGCGCCAAGGACAGGAGCACACCGCGGAGGCGCTCACGGTGGCGCAGCGGGCCATTCAGCTGGCCAAGCGGTCCGAGGAGCGCTTCGCCCTCGCGCAGGCCTACAACGTGCTCGATTGGGCCCTCATCATGCGCGGGCGGGCCGAGGAAGCGGTGCATGCCCCGATGGCGCTCGCCATCTACGAGGAGCTCGGCGACCTGGCCCGGCAGGCGAGCGCACTCAACAACCTCGGCGCGGCCGCGTACTTCGAAGGCCGATGGGACACCGCCCTCGGGTTCTATGAGCGGTCACGCGCCGCGTTCCGACGATCCGGCAACGAGGTGCAGGCATCGGTGGTGGCGACCAACACCGGCGAGATCCTGGTGAACCAGGGCCGCCTCGACGAGGCGGAGCCGCTGCTCAGGGAGGCTCTGCGCGTGCTGAGGGGGGCGGGCTCCGAGGGGGCGCTGTTCGCCCAGCTCCAAGTCGGCCGGCTCCGGATGGACCAGGGCGACCTGGAGGAGGCGGAACGGATGCTCACCAATGCGCAGCAGGACGCGGTGGCCATCGGCGGGGCCGACTCCGCGCTCGAGGTGGCGATCCACCTGGCCCGCTGCCATGTCAGGCGGGGTGACCTGGCCGTCGCCCTCGAGACGCTGCGATCCGCCCAACGGTCGGCACGCGCCGAGGCCGCCCTCTTCGGCGCCCAGGTCGCGGAGGTGGAAACCATGATCCTGGCCGGGCTGGACCTGTGGGACGAGGCTCGTGCCGCCAACGCCTTCGGCATCGAGGAGGCCCGCCGGCAGGGCCTCGTGTACGAGCTGGCCCTGCTGGTCCTGGCCGGCGCCGACCTCGAGGCCCGCGCCGGCGGCCAGGTCGATCAGGACGCGCTGGCGGGAGCGGTCGCCGTGCTGTCCGAGCTGGGCTGCGAGGCTCGCCTCACGGCCCAGCTCGTGGAATCCAGCCGATGAGCTATCTGGTCCACCTCGGGTCGCCGGCGCCGTAGTAGCGCTCGCTGACCTGCACCTGATCGGCCACGTTGGTGAGCTCCACCAACTGGCGGGCGAGGCACCAGAGCTGGCCGGGGGGGAGCTGCGGCGACGAGGCGGTCCCACCGCACCACTGCACGTCCTGAGGCGGGTCGCCTCCGGGTCCGTCGTAGTCGATGCTGCTCAGGGGCAGTGGTCCGGTCGGGGTCGCCTCCGGGTCCCACACGATGTCCAGGAAGAAGTTGGCTCCCGGTTGCGAAGACGCGTCCTTCTGCAACAGGACGGAATCGTCGGGATCGCTGCGCAGGAGGTACGGCAGCGGCTCGCAGTTCGGGTTGGCACCGCGGCTGAGCGTGGCCTCCGGAGTTTCGCCGCCCCCCACTGGAGGTTCGGTCTCGCCGCAGTCGATGATGCCGGTGATCTCCGTGAGCTGGAACAGCGTGTCCCGGGTCTGCAGCGCCGCGCCCAGGGGACCAGGCGGGGAGTCCTCGTCGCCCCCCTTC
>DASTFY010000137.1:0-7101 GCA_035719525.1 Acidimicrobiales bacterium | reverse complement strand
AGCGCGCACCCGAAGGCCACGAAGAAGGCGAGCGTGTGGTTGTCGGCGAAGGCCTTGCCCCCCAGGAAGCCGAGCAGTGCGGCGTAACACGCCCAGACGACGGCGGCGAAGGCGATGAAGCCGAGGAAGCGCCGCATCGGCTGTCGGGTCAGGCCAGAGGAGAACGTCACCACGGTGCGCCCGCCGGGAATGAAGCGGGCTGTCACCAGCAGCATGCCGCCCCGAACCTCGAGCTGGTGGGCGGCCCACGCCAGCCGGGCTTGGCCCTTGGGCCGGTTGAAGAACCGTCGCTGGAGCGACGGTCCGAAGTGCCGGCCGAGCAGGTAGGCCGACATGTCGCCCAGGAACGCCCCGGCCAGGGCGCAACCGATCACCCCCGCCAGCCACAACTCGCCCTGTCCGGCGGCCACGCCGCCGAGGATCACCATGGTCTCGCTCGGCACCAGCGGGATCATGGAGTCGAGGTAGGCGATGGCGAGGATCACGAGGTAGAACCACGGCGACGTCGACAGGTCCTCCAGATCCTGGAGAAGGTTGCTGAAGACGTCGAGCACCGGCTGCACGCTACCGATGTCACCTCTCGACGATGCGGTCGACCAGGGTGCGGGTGAGCGGATGCTGGACGTCGATCTGGTCGCCGACGGCGGGCACGGGTCCTCCGGCAGGGACGAACACCATGGAGGTGTGCATGTGCGGCGGTTCCACGAGGTCCAGGCGGCGGCGGGCGAAGTGGAACGGGCTGCGGGTGGGACCGTCCCCGTCGGCGGGCAGAGCCTGCACGCCGTGGGCTGAGCCGGCCGTCACCATCACGAGATGACCGTCACCGGCGACCTCCACCTGCCGGTAACCGACTCGTTCACCGCTGCGCACCGGCTGCACGTCGGCCACGTCCGCGGAGAGCCGCAGGCACGACTTGTCGCCATGCCACAACGCCGTGCCCAGGCGGATCCGCCAGCGCAGGTCGGCTGCGACCGACACCAATGCGGCGTAGGCCGCAGCGTCGAGGTGGCTCACGTACACCGTGCTGCGCTCGGGAAGGTGGGGCACCCACCGGAGCACGGCCTCGAGGCTGGGCGCGCCCGCCTCGGCCAGTGGAGGGTGGATGGCGAAACCGTGGACGGCGAGATCGGCGGCGGTGGCCGCGGCCAGCAGGGAGGAGAGGTCGTCGGGTCCGACGCCATAGCGGTGCATCGGGCTGGCCAGCTTCACGATGACGGGCGGTCGCAACCGGGTCGCGGCCAGGTCGGCCACGTGGTGGGCCCGCCCGACGGTCAGAATCGCCGGACCCACGCCGGGCACCAGCTCGTGCGCCGTCGCCGGCGTCAGCACGATGGGCCGTGGTCCCTCGACCGGGAGACCCGCCAGCTCGTGCACCGTCCCGACGGCCAGCTCGCGTGGGCCGTCCTGCTCCCCTGCCCACCCGGCGACGATCTCGACCAGGTACGCCCGTCCGAAGCCGTAGCCGTTGCCCTTCACCACCGGCACCAACCCCGGGTATCCGGTCCGGACCGCCGCCAGGTGCTGTCGCCAGCGTTCCCGGTCGACGGTCAGCGTGAGCGCCATGGGCTGCGCACGCTACCTCTCGGCGGTCGCGCCGAGTTCGTCTGTGTCGACAGATTCCGCGCTCAGCGCGGAGATCTCCGACACAAGCGTCCCGACTCAGGTCTGCGGCGCCTGCGCCGACCTCTCTCCGGCGGGCTGATCGACGGCCAGGTCGTCGACGACCTCGACCGACGGCTGCGCGGTCAGCAGCGCCGGCGGCCCGACCACCTTGCAGGAACGGCTGCCTCCTCCGAGCACGATCCGGGACCGTTCCACCACGCGACGGTCGACCCAGATCGGGAGATCGGCGGGCAGCCCCAGCGCGGTCACGCCGCCAATCAGCATGCCGGTGATGTCGCGGGTCTGGTCCGGATCGGCAAAGGACGCCTTCTTCACGCCGAGCCGCGAGCGCACCGCCCGGTTGACGTCGAGGCGGGTGGTGGCCAGCACGACGCACGCGACGTACCGGGGTGGGTCGCTCTTGCCGACGACGACGATGGTGTTGGCCGAGTCCTCCGGGGAGTAGCCGTAGGCGGCGCAGAACGCCGCCGTGTCGGCCAGCGTGGGATCGCAGGGGACGATCTCGTGCTCTATGCCCAGGCGCTCCAGGTGGCCGCGCACGAGCGCTTCCGCGGGGTCGACGGCCATCGGCGGGAGGCTACTGCCGTGGCCGGTCCGGTCCTCAGACCAGCCAGCTCACTACGCCGGTGGGGGCGGCGAGCGCGGGTCGATCGACGGCGAAGGGGGCCAGATCGTCGTCCGGCTGACGACCGGCGGCCAGCGCGGCCAGCGTCCGCCCGAACCAGGCCGCGAACTTGTAGCCATGAGCGGCGCCGAGGGCGACGATCACTCGGGGCTGGCCCGGGACGGGTCCGAGCACGAAGTTGCGGTCGGGCGTGAGGGTGTACAGGCAGGTGGCGGTGTGCGCCGCAGGCCCCAGACGCCCGCCGAAGAACGTCCGGGCGAAGGCGTCGGTGCGGGAGAGGATGGCGGGATCGGCCGCGAAGCGGCGGGTGTCGCCGGTGACGGCCTGGCCCCCGCAGTCCTGCGCGATCTTCACGCCCGCCCGCCCGAACACGGGGAAGCCGTAGAAGCTCGGCTCGTCCATCCAGATCCAGACCGGCAGGCGACCGAGGGCGAACGGGCCGGGATCGGCCACGTGGTAGTAGCTGACCTGCTCCTGGAGGACGGCAAGCGGTAGCTGGAGGTCCACCGAGGCGAGCACATCGTTGGTCCAGGCGTCGGCGGCCACGACGACCGTGGCAGCCCGCACCGGCACGTCGAGTCCCTCGACGCTCAGCTCCACTCCGGCGTCGAGCGGGCGCAGCTCCCGCACCCGGCTGCGGCCCCGAAGGTCGGCGCCGCGCTCGGTAGCGAGGCGTTGCAGCGACGGCACCGACCGATCGGGAGAGACGATGCCGGTGTCCGCCTGGTACAGCGCGACGATGTCGTCGCCGACCTCGATGGACGGCCAGCGCCGCCGCACGTCGGCTCCTGTCAGGCGGTCGAACGGAACGCCGGCGGCCTCCATGGCCGCGGTGTAGGTGGTGGCGTCGATGGCGGCGCCGGCGGGGAACAGGTCCACCCCTCCCGTGGTCCACAGGCAACGATCGCCGGACGCCGCTTCGACCTCCCGCCACGCGTCGTACGCGGCTGCGGCCAAGCGCACGTAGTCCTCGGTGTGGTAGCTGCGCCGGATGATGCGGCTGTGGTCATGGGACGCGCCCCGGGCGTGGCCTCCTAGCTCGAAGCGCTCGAAGCCGATCACCCGCATGCCGCTGGTGGCGGCGAAGAAGGCTGTCGCGCTCCCGATGCCTCCCAGACCGATCACGGCCAGGTCGGTCTCGATCGCCCCGGCCATCGGGCCTCAGTCCTCGGGTCCGGCGAGCGGGCCACCCATCGCCCGGCGGTACCACCGACCGATGTCGGCCGAGTCGTCCTCCATGGGAGCGAACCATCCACGGCTGGCCGCGTAGGACCCCATGCCCCGCTGCACACTCTCACCGATGCGCCAGTCCTGCCGGTTGACGACGTCCCAGAACGTCACGGCATCGGAGGGATCGAACCGAGGGGAGGCCAGCTCGTCCGGCGCGAACAGGAAGTCGCACACGACGGTGGTCTGTCCGACCGAACGGGGCTGGAGCATGAACGACACCACGTGGTCGGCCGACAGGCTGAGCAGCAGGTTCGGATAGACCAGCCGGCCCTTGTGGCGGACGCGCTCCTCCTCGGTCAGGTGGGGGAAGGAGGCGCGGGTGGTGGTCCCGCTGGCCGTGAACGTCCAGGCGCCCTCCCGGTGGGGGATGCCGTCGTCCCAGGGCAGGTCGGCGCCCCCACCCTTGCGGAAGGCAGGGACCAGCTCGCACAGCTCGGGGTGGATGGGACCGCAGTGATAGCACTCGTTGTAGTTCTCGACGATGACCTTCCAGTTGGCCGCCACGTCGTAGGTGACGCTGGCGCCTCGTCGCAGCTCGGCCAGTGGGTAGTTGCGGGTGTGCTCGACGGTGTCGCCCAACTGGTCCGGCAGGCTCGACCCGTCGTCGGGTCGTAGGCACACGAACACGAACCCGCCCCAGACCGACACTGCGGCCTCGTGGAGCGCGATGCCGGGCGGGACGGCATCCAGGTGGGGGGCCGCCCTGAGCCGGCCGTCCAGCCCGTACGTCCAGTGGTGATACGGGCAGCGCAACACCCGGCCGGCGTGCCCGCTGACCGGCCCGTCCGCCGGGCACAGCTCCGCCCCCCGGTGGCGGCAGGTGTTGGCGAAGGCCCGCAACAGACCGTCCTCGCCCCGCACCAGCAGGAGCTGTTCGCTGACCACCTCGACCCGCCGCCAGTCGCCCGAGCGGGCGACGTCCTCGTCGCGGCCCACGAGGACCCACTGCCAGGCGAAGAGGCGTTCACGCTCGGCGGCGAACACCTCGGGCTCGAGATAGCAGCGGTAGGGCAGCGTCTCGCGCATCGACCGAGCCTATGAGCCGCCCCCTCGTCCGGCGATTCGCCGGCGATTCGCCGGACAACGCGGCTGGCGGGCAGCGCGCCGGGACGGCCCATCTACGCTGAGCCGATGACCGTGACCGGCGATGTCGCAGGTGCCCCGGCGACGCCGTCCCAGGCCGGGCGCTGGACCGCGCAGTGGAAGGAGCTCTACGCCGAGGTCATCACCACCGGATTGTGCACGGGTTGCGCCGGCTGCGTCGTCACCTGCCCTCACGACGTCATCGGCTACGAGCACGAGGAGGGCAAGTACATCCCCTTCCACCTGGAGGAGGAGCTCGGCCCGGACGACTGCATCCACGGCGTCAAGGGCTGCACCACCTGCACGCGGGCCTGCCCCCGCTTCCGGGCCTGGGAGCCCGAGGCCGACCTCCATCTGTTCGGACGGGTCCGGGAGCCCGACGAGATGGCCGGCATCTGGCGGCAGCTCCTGCTGACCCGCGCCGTCGACGGTGATCAGCACCGCCTCGGCCAGGACGGCGGCTTCGTCTCGGCGATGCTGATCTGGCTGCTCGAGCACGACTACATCGAGGCCGCGCTGGTCAGCGGGGTCGAGCCCGACGACGCGTGGAAAGCCAAGCCCGTCCTGGCCCGCACGAAGGAGGAGGTGCTGGCCACCGCGGGCAGTCGCTACACCTACTGCGCCAACCCGCTCGCCCTGCCGGAGGCGAGAGCCCAGGGCTTCAGCCGGCTGGCGCTGGTGGGGATGGGCTGCCAGACCAGCTCGCCGCCGGTCATGTGGGACCGCAAGGCGGGCAAGGTGTCCCGGCCGTTCCTGTTCAACATCGGGCTGCTCTGCTCCAAGACCTTCGACGATGCCATCTTCCCCGAGCTGTTCGAGGCCAAGTACGGCCTGAAGAAGGCCGACATGGCGAAGATGAACATCAAGGGTGTGTTCCAGATCTGGATGAAGGACGGCTCGTACCACGAGATCGACTTGAAGGAGTGCCACGGGTGGACGCGAGCGGGCTGCAAGAGCTGCCCCGACTTCGCGGCCGAGCATTCCGACATCGCCACCGGCGGGATCGGTGAGGACAACGACTGGACGCTGACCATCGTGCGCACCGAGCTCGGTGAGGAGGTCATCGACAGGATGCTGGCCGACGGGGTGATCGTCGCCCGGCCGGCTCAGGAGGACGAGAAGGCCATGAAGCTGCTGCGGCTCCTGTCGATCGTCAGCCGCCGGCGGTGGCCGTCCTTCGCCGATCCCGCCCCCGCCATCGGCGTCCCTCCGCCCAAGAAGAAGGCTCTAGCGTCGGGCCCGTGATGCAACCGCAGCCCATGCTGTTGGTGGCCGACGTCGAGGCTGGCTCGCGGTGGTTCCAGGACGTACTCGGTCTGTCCTCCGGCCACGGCGGCCCGGACTACGAGATGCTCATGGACGGCGAGACGCTCGTAGCCCAGCTCCACGCCTGGGAAGCCGACGAGCACCCGCAGCTCGGCGATCCGGCCGACCCGTCCCGGGGCAACGGGGTGCTCCTCTGGTTCGCCACCGACGACTTCGACGCGGTGATGGTGCGGGTCGCGCAGCGGGGCGCGACCGTCGTCGACGGCCCCCTGCTCAACCCGAACTCGCGGCTGCGAGAGGTGTGGATCCGCGGCCCCGAGGGTTACGTCGTGGTGGTGTCCGGCCCACCGGCGGCAGCGGCCTGATCCGCACCTGTGGGTGGCGCGACGGGGCGCGGACCGAGGACCTGATCGACCAGGTGGGGGACGACCGCCGGCTCGAGCGGAGCAGGGAACATCAGGCGGCGCAGGAAGATCGGCCCGGCGAGCGCGTCGGCCAGGACCTCGGGGTCGGCACGGGCCGGCAGCTCACCGTTCGCGCGGCCCTCCTCGAGCAGGTCCACCAGGGTCTGGCGGCCCGACTGCGAGGCCTGGCAATGGACCTGGCGGGCCTCGACGTCGCGCTCGGCTGCGGCGATCAGGGACGGCAGGCAGGACGACCAGGTCGACGCGGCGACGTTCTGGGCCAGGTTCTCCAGGAGCACTATCACCCGATCTCGCACGTCGCCGTCGCAGGACAACGGGACCGGAGGCTTCAGCTCGTGGAAGGCGTCGTTGACGAGCTCCAGGCGCCCGGGCCAGTGACGGTAGATGGTGCTCTTGGCGACTCCGGATCGAGCGGCCACGGCCTCGACGGTGACCGCTCCGTAGCCACCCTCCACCAGCAGGTCGATGGTGGCGTCGAGGACCACGCGCCGGGTTCGCCCGACGCGTGGATCCTCCTCGACCTTGGGCGCGGTGGCCTGGCCCACGGCGTCAGTCTGCCGCAGCGGCGGCCACCAGGACGCCGCTCCCGTTCACGTCCATGGCCACGGCCTCCTGCTCCTGCCGGCGGGTGAAGACGCGGGCCACGATGATCGCCGCGACCACCGAGATGACGGCGGCGATGGCGGTGGCCACGTTGAAGGCGTCCGTGAATGCCGTGGCCGCGCGGGTGACGAGGTCCGTCCCCTGCTGGCCGCCCACCTGAGCGGCGACACCGGCCGCAGCCCCCACGGACTCCTCGGCCGGTCCGGCCGCGCCCGGCGGCAGTCCCAGCCCGGCCAGGTCGATGTT
>DASTFY010000136.1:0-2880 GCA_035719525.1 Acidimicrobiales bacterium | reverse complement strand
CTTGCCGAGCGAGCGGATCTCGGGCACCTGGTCTTCGGTGCAGCCGATGATCGCCTTGTTCAACAGGGTGGCGGCATCGGCGGGAGTGTCGGCCAGATACACGTCCCTCACCGACTCCTTGGCTAGCCACGCCCCGAGGAGCTCGTCGTGAGGGTCGCCGACGCGCAGTCCGAGCAGCATCCGCTGCGACCCGCGCTCGTCGAGGCGTTCGGAGCCGGTGAGCAACAGCTTGCGGATCCGGAACAGCGGGTGGGTGTGCTCACCTGTTCTGGCCCCACCTTGAGCGGGTTGTGCTCGTCTGATTTGGCCCCATCTTCGGGTTGAGGGTCCGCGTCAGCGGCCGTCCGGTCGTTGACGGTGGGCCGATGGCGAAGAGGTCGAGGGTGGAGTTGTTCGAGCAGATCCGACGGGTACGCCGGCTTGAGCCGGAGGTGTCGATCCGCGAGCTGGCCGGCCGGTTCGGCACGCACCGGCGCACGGTGCGTGAGGCGTTGAAGTCGGCGGTGCCGCCGTCTCGGAAGCCGGTGGTGCGGCCGTCACCGGTGCTCGATGTGTGGAAGGCGACGATCGACGCCTGGCTGGACGCGGACCGGGAGGCGCCCCGTAAGCAGCGCCACACCGCGCGGCGAGTGTGGCAGCGCCTGGTCGACGAGCACCAGGCGCAGGTGGGTGAGTCGACGGTGCGTCGCTACGTCGCCGAGGTGCGTCGCCGTCAGCCGGCGGTGCTGGTACAGGTGAAGGTGCCGCAGTGGCATCCACTGGGCGCCGAGGCCGAGGTCGACTTCGGGCAGCTTGCCTTCTACCTCGACGGCGTCCTCACCGACGGCTGGATGTTCGTGTTCCGCCTGTCGGCATCGGGTCGCGGGTTCCACCGGGTCTATCTGAACCAGGCGCAGCAGGCGTTCTTGGATGGCCACGTCCGCGCCTTGGAACACATGGGTGGCGTGCCGGGCCGGATCCGTTACGACAACTTGAAGCCCGCTGTCGCCCGCGTGCTGCGCGGCCGGGATCGGGCCGAGACGGAACGGTTCATCGCCCTGCGCTCGCACTACGGGTTCGACTCGTTCTTCTGTCAACCCGGACCCGGCGGCGCCCACGAGAAAGGTGGCGTCGAAGGTGAGGTCGGCCGGTTCCGACGCCGCCACCTCGTCCCCGTCCCCCGAGTCTGCACCGTCGCCGAACTCAACGAGCTGGTCGCTGGCGGTGACGCCACTGATGACCGGCGGCGGATCGATGGGCGGGCGATCACCGTGGGGGACCACTTCGCCCTTGAGGCGCTCACCCTGCAGCCGCTGCCGGTCGAGCCGTTCGACACGACGCTGCTGTTGATGCCGCGGGTCGATGCCAAGTCGCGGGTGTGTGTCCGCCAGTGCTTCTACTCGGTGCCAGTGCGTTACGTCGGGCGCCGCGTCGAGGTACGCCTCGGCGCCGACACCGTCGAGGTGCTCGACGGTCCTCGCACTGTCGCCGTCCACGCCCGGCTGGTGGCCAAAGGCAGCGAGTCGCTCGTGCTGGACCACTACCTCGAAGTGCTGCGGCTGAAGCCGGGCGCGCTCCCCGGCGCCACCGCCCTCGCCCGAGCCCGGGCCTCAGGTGCGTTCGGTGTCGAGCACGAACAGTTCTGGACACTGGCTCGCCGCCGGCTCGGTGATCAGGCCGGCACCCGCGCCCTCGTCGAGGTGCTGCTCGCTCACCGAGTGCTGCCCGCCGACGCGATCCGCACTGCGCTCGTGGCCTGCACCCGCATCGGTGTGGTCGATCCCGACGTCGTCATCGTCGAAGCTCGCCGGGCGGCGTCCGATCACACCGCCACGGTGGTGCCGATCGGCGACGGCCTGGCCCGCTACGACCGGCCCTTGCCGACGATCGGTCACTACGACCAGCTGCTCGAGGCCGCCCGATGACCACGCCCACCGACACCGCCGCGCTGGCGGCGATTGACGCGGCGACCCGTGAGCTGCACCTGCCCGGCATCCGCGACCACGCCGGGCGGCTCGCCACGCAGGCGCAGCGCACCAAAGCCACCTACCTCGGGTTCCTCGCCGACGTCCTCGGCGTCGAGCTCGACGACCGCGCCGAGCGGCGCCGCACCCGACGCATCCACGAAGCCCACTTCCCGCGGCTCAAGCGGCTGGCCGACTTCAACTTCGATGTCGCCCCGACCATCAACCCGGCCACCATCGCCAACCTGGCGGCCGGCGGCTATCTCGACGCCGGCGACCCCGTCGTGCTGCTCGGCGACTCCGGCACCGGCAAGACCCATCTGCTCATCGCCCTCGGGGTCGCTGCCTGTGAGCAGGGCCGCCGGGTTCGCTACGCCACCTGCGCCCAGCTCGTCAACGAGCTCGTCGAAGCAGCCGACGAACGCCGCCTCGCCCGCCTGGTCGCCCGCTACGGACGCCACGAGCTGCTCCTGATCGATGAGGTCGGCTACGTCCAGCTCGACGCTCGTGGCGCCGAGCTGCTGTTCCAGGTGCTCACCGAACGCGAAGAGAAGTCGTCAATCGGGCTGGCGTCGAACCTGCCGTTCAGCGAATGGGGCCAGATCATCACCGACGCCCGCCTCGTCGCCGCCGTCATCGACCGCGTCACCTTCAACGCCCACATCATCGAGACCGGCACCGACTCCTACCGGCACCGCACCAGCCGCACCCGCCGTTCACGGACCCGCCGCGACGACTGAACCGTCCGCTTCCCGGGAACCAAGGTGGGGCCAAACGAAACGAGCACGGTGGGGCCACTCCCACTTGACACGGCCAAGCGGGTCGGCCTTGCGGCCTCGATGGCCCAGGGTCTCGTTCTGCACTCGGCGGCGCCGCATCGACGCAGCGGTTGGCCACGTGGGATCGGACCGGAGCGCCCTGTCCGCCTTGTCGGCGG
>DASTFY010000135.1:0-6019 GCA_035719525.1 Acidimicrobiales bacterium | reverse complement strand
CCAGGGAGTCCAGACCAGGGTGTAGCTGGGTGCAGCGGTTCGAGCACTCGACGTGGTGGGTCGTGCGCGCATGAAGTGGTCGTCTCGCTGCCCTCGGTGCTTTGGCGTTGCGGTCAACGCCCGAAAGGGATCTCCGTTCAGCGGGAACGTTGCCACATTCACAGGACCAGGCCTCACGGGGGGATACCGGGCCACGGTCAAGTGGGGTGACGGGACCACCTCCGCTGGAGCCATCGTCTCCACGGGTCCAGGCACGTTCGCGGTCTCGGCCGCGCACACCTACAGGTCTGTCGGCCAGTTCTCGGTCACCGTCGCCATCACACGCCTGTCGAACGGGACGACCAAGAACGCCCGGACCACCGCCACCGTCACTGCCTAGGCCCCACCGCTTCGTGCGCCGCTGGCCGGACGACGTGGCGTAGGGCCCAACTCCGTGGGACACGAGAGATTCGCACCGTTCGACTGATGCTCAGTCGCGCTTGAAGCGGCCGTGTGGCGGCCCTCGGTCGCTACCGGATCCTCGGGCTCGAGCCAACCCTGTCACAGCCTCCTGCTACGTTCTCCTCGGCTTCCCCCGCCGTTCGTCCAGGCCGTCCGGTCCTCGTCTCAAAGGATCGTGACGCCCGTCCGGAGAGGGGGGCCACCGTGCTCGCCATCGTTCCGTCCGCCACATTGCTCGGTGCCGAAGGGCGCCCCGTCTCGGTCGAGGTCCACGTGTCGAGCGGCTTGCCGGCCTACAACGTGGTGGGCCTGCCGGACGAGGCCTGCCGCGAATCGCGCGATCGGGTGCGCGCCGCGTTGCTCTCGAGCCGGCTCCCGTGGCCGCCGACGCGGATCACGGTCAACCTCGCTCCCTCGGGTGTCCGCAAGACGGGTGCCGGCCTCGACCTGGCCATCGCCGTGGGCGCGCTCGTGGCCGGCGGCGCGATCGCGGCGGACGCCGTCGGGAACCTGGCCTTTCTCGGTGAGCTGGGGCTGGACGGGTCGATCAGGCGGGTGCCCGGCATCGTCCCGCTCGTGGCTGCGCTCGGCGATCGCGTCGTCGTCGTTCCAGCGGGGTGCGAACGGGAGGCCGCGCTGGTGGCGCGGGCGGAGGTGCGCCCGGTGCGCTGCCTCACCGAGCTGGTGGCGGCGCTCTCGGCGGCGGCGGAGTGGCCGGAACCGGCTCCGGCGCCGCCCGCTCCGCCCGCGGAGCCGCAGCCCGACCTGGCCGAGGTGCGCGGTCACGCCATGGGCCGGTTGGCGGTCGAGGCGGCGGCGGCCGGTGGCCATCACCTGCTCCTGATGGGCCCTCCTGGCGCGGGCAAGACGATGCTGGCCCAGCGGTTGCCCGGCTTGTTGCCCGAGCTGGTGCGGGAGGTGGCGCTGGAGACCACCATGATCCATTCGGCCGCCGGGTTGGCTCTTCGGGGCGGACTGGTCCAGCGGCCTCCGTTGAGAGCGCCGCACCACACCGCGTCGCTCGTCGCCATGGTCGGCGGCGGTACGGCCAGCATGCGGCCCGGAGAGGTGTCGCTGTCCAACGGCGGCGTGCTCTTTCTCGACGAACTCGGCGAGTTCCAACCGGCCGTGCTCGACGGTCTGCGCCAACCGCTGGAGGAGGGCGTCGTGCGGGTGACACGGGCCCGGGCGGCCGTGCAATTCCCGGCCCGCTTCCAGCTCGTGGCGGCCATGAACCCCTGCCCGTGTGGCGCGGACGGCCAACCGGGGGCGTGCCGCTGCGGAGACAGCACCCGCTACAAGTACCTGCGGCGGGTGTCGGGTCCGCTCCTGGACCGGTTCGACCTGCGGCTCGAAGTGGCTCGCCCCGGGGTGGACGAGCTGCTGGGCGTGCCGGTGGGAGAACCGTCGGCGCTGGTCGCGGCCCGGGTCCTGAAGGCCAGGGAGGTCGCCATCGCCCGCGGGCACGGGCTCAACAGCGCCATCCCCGGTCCCCTGCTGGACGAGGTGGCGCCGGTCACCAAGGCGGCCCGCCTCGTGCTGCGTCGGGAGCTCGAGGCCGGGCGCCTGAGCGGGCGAGGGCTCCACCGGATCCGCCGAGTCGCTCGCACTTTGGCCGACGTGCACGAGTGCTACGGCGATGTCGACGAGGAATGGGTGAGCACGGCCCTCAACCTGCGGATCGACCCGCTCGAACAGGCGCGCCGGGCGGCATGAGCACGTCGGTGAACCACCCCAGCGGACTAGAGCTGCCCGAGGAGGCCTACGCCGCGGCGTTGGCCGGACTGGATGCCACGACGCCTAGGCGGCTCTGCCTCCTGGCTCGCTCAGGCACACCCTTCGATCGGATCTGGCGGGCGTTGACGGAAGGCCGCCCGGCGAGCGTGCCCGTCCTCCAGCGCCTGTCCAGCGAGGCCGACGGCCTGGCCGCGCGATGGCAGCGGGAGGCGCAGCGGACCGACGTCGCGGCACTGTGGGATCGTTGCAAGAGCCACGGCGAGTCGGTGGCGATCCTCGGCCGGCCGGGTTACCCCGACGAGCTGGCGGACGACATACACCCGCCGGGGGTCCTGTTCACGCTCGGCTCGCCGTGCGCGCTGAGGCACCGCAGCGTCGCCATAGTCGGCACGCGCCATGCCACGGCCGGTGGCATGGAGGTGGCAGCCGCCCTCGGGCACGAACTGGCGGCCGCCGGCATCACGATCGTGTCGGGGCTGGCCAAGGGCATCGACGGCGCGGCGCACCGCGGTGCACTCGCCGCGGACGACGGCGCTCCCCCGATCGCGGTCGTGGGCAGCGGCCTCGACGTCGTGTACCCGCGCTGCAACCGCGGCCTCTGGGAGGCCGTGGCCGACCGGGGGCTCCTGTGCTCCGAAGTGCCGCCGGGCACCCCGCCGGCCGCCCACCGGTTCCCGGCCCGCAATCGGATACTGGCCGCGCTGGCGGAGATCCTCGTCGTCGTGGAGTCCAGGGTGCGGGGTGGCTCGCTCCTCACCGTCGGCGAAGCCAGCCAGCGCGGGCTCACCGTGATGGCCGTGCCGGGTTCAGTGCGCAGCCCGGCCTCCGAGGGAACCAACCTGCTGCTGGTCGATGGCGCGGCACCGGCCGTCGACTCCCTCGATGTGCTGGTGGCGCTCGGACTCGAGGCCAGGCCGGCGCTACGGCGACGGCGAGATCGTCGCCCGAAGCCCGAACCGGCCGACCGTGGCCTGCTGGAGCTGTTCGGTGGCGATGCCCTCACTCTCGACACCGTGCTGTTGCGTTCTGGCCGTCCGCTGCCGGAGGTCGCGCTCTCGCTCGGCCGGCTGGAGGCCGGCGGATGGCTCGTGCGCGCCGGCGCCTGGTACGAGCGGGCGGGCTCCGGTGCCGGAGGTGCGGCATGACCGCTCGGTACGCTCCCGCGTGTGTCGTGGCGCCTCGAGGAGTTCGGCGACTCACTCACCAACGTGTCACCCAACACCGTCGCTGCCTACCGGTCGGATCTTGCCGGTTTCGCCTCCTGGGTGGAGCGGTCCGGCCTGGACCATCCCAGCCAGGTGGACCGGATCACGCTGCGTCGCTATCTGGCCCATCTCGCCACTCGCGGCTACGCGGCCCGCAGCCGGGCGCGGAAGGCTTCAGCCCTGCGGCGCTACTTCGGCTGGCTCCATCACACGGGCGCGGTGCCCAACGATCCGGCCCGTTCCCTGCGGTCGCCGGGAGGGGACGGCCGCTTGCCGCGCGTGCTGGCCCCGACCGAGCTGGCGGCACTGCTGGACGCGCCACCCCCGGCGGCGACCGAGGAGCCCCTCGCCCGCCGCCTGCGGGACGATGCGGTGCTCGAGGTGCTCTACGGCGGCGGGTTACGGGTGGGAGAGCTGTGCGGGCTCGATCTGCCCGATGTCGCGCTGCGCACCCGGACGCTCACGGTGTGGGGAAAGGGCGGAAAGCAGCGCCAGGTCCCCCTGGGGCAGCCTGCGGCCGACGCTCTGGACGGCTGGCTCCGGCGCGGACGTCCGGAGTTCTTGTCTGCTGGACCGACGGAGACACCGTCCCCGACCGACGGGGCCGCGGTGTTCTTCAACCAACGCCACCGGCGCCTCACACCCCGCGACGTACGGCGCATCCTCGACCGGCGGGCCCCCACCCCGACGCATCCTCACGCCTTGCGGCACAGCTACGCCACCCACCTGCTCGACGGGGGGGCGGACCTGCGCGTGGTGCAGGAGCTGCTCGGCCACGCCGACGTGGCCACCACCCAGATCTACACCCACGTGAGCAAGGAGCGGCTCAAGCGGGTGTACGGGCAGACCCACCCGCGGGCCTGAGCAACCCCGCTCCGACCCGAGGTCCCCGGCTGTCGTCGGGGTCCGGGCCGCTCGCGGCTCCGGCCGCCACCGCTGTCCGTCCTCCGAGGAGGAGCTGTGTCCTCGAGAAGATCCCGCTTCCTCACCGCCTTCGGGCTGACCGCGGCCGCGGTCCTGTCGGTGACCACCGGCGCCGCAGCCCAGATCCCCTGCCTGTCCTCACCGGTCGACGCCCCCGTCGCAGTGGCGTTCCGAGCACCCTCCTGTCCGTGGTGCCCCGGCCAGCGCGGCCTGGAGTTCGCCAACCGGGCCGGCGCGCCGGTGCGGGCGGCCGGGCCGGGCACCGTCACCTTCGCCGGCCCGGTGGCCGGTCGGGTGTGGGTGACCGTCGCCCACGCCGAAGAGGTGCGGACCAGCTACGGCCCGCTCAGCCGGATGGCGGTGCGGCGGGGAGCGGACGTCGTGGCCGGCCAGCTCGTCGGCACGTCCGCAGGGCCTTTGCACTTCGGCGTCCGCGTGGCCGGGAGCTACGTCGACCCCGCGCCGCTCCTCGGTCGAACCGTGCGCCTCGTGCCCCGGCTGGTCCCCCTGGACGGCTGGGTGCGGCCACCGCCCACGTCCCACTGCCCGGCTGAACGAGCCAGGGCGCCGGCTGGAGGGGCCGGACCGTCCGTCGGCTAGCCTGATGGGTCGCCCGGGTTCGGTCCCGGGCCCATCACGATGCGCTCGGTCCTTCCCTGCGGTCGCTCGCCGGACGTGTCCGGTGGGTGCAGGGCCGGGTGCTGGCAACCGCAGCGAAGGAGAGCCTCATGGCCGTCGTCACGATGCGGCAGTTGCTGGAAGCGGGCGTGCACTTCGGGCACCAGACTCGCCGTTGGAACCCCAAGATGCGCCGTTTCATCTTCGGTGAGCGTTCCGGCATCTACATCATCGATCTGCAGCAGACCCTCCCTCGGATCGAAACCTCCTACAACTTCGTGCGCGACCTGGCGGCCGATGGCGGCACCATCTTGTTCATCGGCACGAAGAAGCAGGCGCAGGACCCGATCCAGGATCAGGCGGAACGGGCCAACATGCCCTACGTCAACCAGCGTTGGCTCGGCGGCATGCTGACCAACTTCGAGACCATCGCCAAGCGGGTGGCCAAGATGCAGGAGTACCAGCGCATGCGGGACTCCGGCGAGTTCGACGCCATGCCGAAGAAGGAAGCGCTGATCCTCGGCCGGGAGCTCGAGAAGCTGGAGCGCAACCTGTCGGGCATCCGCACCATGACGCGCCGGCCGGACGCGGTGTTCGTGCTCGACACCAAGAAGGAGCACCTGGCGGTGGCGGAAGCCAACAAGCTGGGCATCCCTGTGGTCGCCGTGGTCGACACGAACTGCGATCCCGACCTGGTCCAGTACGTCATCCCCGGCAACGACGACGCCATCCGGGCCAGCCACCTCCTATGCCGGGTTATCTCCGACGCCGTGATCGAGGGCCGCTACGTCGCCAGCAAGCGCAACCCCGCGGTGACGGCGCCGGCGGCGCCGGTGCGTTCCCCCGAGGAGGAAGCGGCGTTCCTGTCCGACCAGGCGCAGGCCCGTCGTCAGGCGGCCGCCGCGCAAGCCGAGCGCGAGGCGCGCCTGTCGGCGCGTCGGTCAGCCCCAGCGCCGGCCCCTGCTGAGGAGGCGCCGTCCGAGCCGGCTGCTGCCGCTGAGCCGGCTGCCGCCGCTGAGCCGGCTGCCGCTGAGCCGGCTGCCGCTGAGCCGGCTGCCGCTGAGCCGGCTGCCGCTGAGCCGGCTGCCGCCGCT
>DASTFY010000134.1:0-5419 GCA_035719525.1 Acidimicrobiales bacterium | reverse complement strand
TCCACACACCGCTGCACGGTGCCGTCGCCGCCCCACACGAGAACGAGCGCCGCGCCGTCCGCGATCGCCTGCTTCAACATCTTGGGGGCTTGGCGACTCTTGGCGATCTCGTACCAGAGCGGCTCGGCGTGGCCCTCGTCGGCCAGCAGTTGGCGGAGCTCCTCCAAGCCCCCACCGAGGGTCTTCTTGGTATGGGCGACGACCGCGATGGGCTTCACGACGGGACCTCCAGATCACTAGGGACGCTCCGAGAGGCTGCCTCGTCGCGCCGCACGCGCGCCCGGCGCGCGTCGATCACGGCGCTCACGACCCGCACGGCGATCAGCGCGGCAGCCAGGGCGGCGAGGCCGAGCAGCATCCCGGCCGCCACGTCGGTGACGTGATGCATGCCGCGGTAGGTCCGAGCTACGGCCACGAGAACCGCCATGAAGATGGCCACGATCCAGGCCACGAGGCGTACGAGGCGGTTGCGCACGTTCACGGTGACGATGAGCGCCAATCCCACCCACAGGGCCAACGACGCGGCCGCGTGCCCTGACGGATAGCTCCCGGTCGATGGGGTCGAGTCCATGCGGGGCACGTCGGGACGGGCCCGGTCCGCCAGCGTGTTGGCGGTGAGGAAGACGGTGACCTCGAACGTCAGGGCGCTGGCCAGGAAGAGCGCGGCGCGCCAGTGACGGAGGAGGAGCAGGACCAGACAGCACACGGCCACGATGGCAACCACGGGAAGCGTGTTGGCCATGAACGTCGCCGCCCCGGTCAGCCGGTCCGCCCAGGGCGTGCGCTGGTCGACGAACCACTCGTTCACCGACTGATCCCACCGACCGCGGTCACCGGTGACGACGACCTCGGTGAGGAAGAGCCCTGCCGCGGTGAACGCGATCGAGAGCACCGCCCACAGGCCCACGTAGGTGGCGATGATCGGCCTGGCCACGTGGCCCTTCGCGACCTGGTCAGTGGCGACCCTTCTGGCCCAGCGCGCCGCGGGGCCGTCCTCGGACACGGATATGGCCACCGCCGGTGACGGAGCCGCGGAGCTCAGCATGACCAAGGCGTTTACCCGACCAACGATCCCGGGCAAACCCCGCGCCGGGCCATGATCAAGGGCGTCACGACCAGGGAGGTCAGGCCATGTGGCCGGTGATGGGTGTGGTGGTGGTGGTAGCGGCCGTCGCTGGCCTGGCCGTGACGGCGTTGGTCCGGCTGTGGCCGTCGACCGCGGTGGCCGCGCCGCGTGTGGCGCCGGCCACCATTTCCGAGGAGGTGCACCGCCACCCGAGGCTGGCCCGTTTCCTACGGGAACGGGTCGACGCCGGCGCCGCCACCGGCCTCGCCCTGACCATCGCGGCCACGCTGGTCATCGCCGGTGCCGTAGCGGTCGGCATCCTGCTGTTCATGGTTCGGCGTGACCTGGGCTTCGCCCGCTGGGACCTGTCGGCCGCCCGCTGGGGGGCCGAGCACGCCACCGAGGCCTCCACCTCGCTGCTGCGCGAGATCTCCCAGCTCGGCGGAACCGTCGGCATCATCGCCGTCGGCCTGGTGGTGGCGCTCGTCGAATGGCGGCGGATCCCGTCCCGCTCCGCCATCGCCTTCTTGGTGCTCGTGCTCGTCGGCCAGAACCTGCTGGCCAACGGGACGAAGCTGGTGGTCGCCAGGGCCCGTCCCGACCTCAGCCAGCTGACGGGCTTCTCGGGCACGTCGTTCCCTTCGGGGCACTCCACCGCGGCCGCCGCCACCTTCGCCGCCGTCGCACTGCTGCTCGGTCGACGTCGCTCGCCCGCGGTACGGGCGCTGTTGGCCGGCGCGGCGGCCGCCGTCGCCGCGGCCGTGGCCAGCACCCGGGTCCTGCTCGGGGTCCACTGGCTCACCGACGTGCTGGCCGGTCTGGCGCTCGGTTGGGCCTGGTTCGCGCTGTGCTCCATCGCGTTCGGCGGGCGGATCATGCTGTTCGCCGCCCCCGTCATCGTGGCCGAGGAGATGGCGCCCGACGCGCCGGCCCCGCCCGACGAACAGCCCGACGAGGAGAGGGTGACCGGTCAGGAGGCCGGAGCAAGCTGAACGTGGGCGGGCAGTCCGCTCACCTCGAGCGATCCCCGGTGCCACCTCACATCGAAGCGGCAGTCCCACAGGCGCAGGCCCCGCACGTCGAGGGTGTCGGTCGTTGGTGGCAGGCTCGGGCGGACGACCATCTGTCCCCTCGGGACGTCCGGCGCCAGCCCCAGCAGCGCCCGGAGCAGCAGGAGGGGCGATGCCGCTGACCAGGCCTGCGGACTGCAGGACGTGGGGTAGGGGACCGGCGCGGGCACGTCGTCGCGAGCCAGGCCGAGGAACAGCTCCGGCAGCCGGCCGTCGGACCGGTCGGCGGCGTCGAGCAGGCCCTCGACGAGGCGGAAGGCCAGCTCAGGGGGACCGTGCGCCGCCACACCGGCGATGGCGATGGCGCTGTCGTGGGGCCAGACGGTGCCGCAGTGGTAGCTGGTCGGGTCATAGGCGACCTCGGACGCCGCCATCGTGCGCAGGCCCCAACCGGTCCACAGATCAGCAGAGCCGAGGCGCTCGGCGACGGCGATGGCCCTGTCGTCGTCCACGATGCCGGCCCACAGGCAGTGGCCCATGTTGGAAGCCAGCGCGCCGATGGGACGCTTGGCTCGATCCAGCCCCATCGCGAACCAGCCCAGCTCATCGATCCAGAAATCCCGGTTGAACGCGTGCTTCAGTGACGCGGCCTTGCGCTCGAACCGGGCCGCCCTCTCGTGATCGCCCGAGGAGAGAGCCAGTTCAGCGCGCGCCCGGTAGGCGGCGTAGACGTACGCCTGCACCTCGCCGAGCGCGATCGGCGCGCTGGCGATGGTGCCGTCCCGGTGGCGGATGGCGTCCCACGAGTCCTTCCAGCCCTGGTTGGCCAGCCCCTTCGGGTTGGCCCGCAGGTACTCGACGTAGCCGTCGCCGTCTCGATCACCGAAGTCCTCGATCCAGGCCAGCGCCCGGTCGGCATGGGGGAGGAGCCTGGCGAGGTGCTCCGGCGGAAGTCCCCACCGTGCCAGCTCGCCGAGCACCACGACGAACAACGGCGTGGCGTCGACCGAGCCGTAGTAGGTCGTGCCCCCCTCGAGGGCCAGCGTGTTGGCGCCCTCGAAGCGGGTCTCGTGCATGATCCGGCCGGGCTCCTCCTCGGTCCGGAAGTTGATGTCGTCGCCCTGCAGCTCGGCCAACGCCTCGAGCACGCCGAGCGCAAGCGTGGGATCCACCGGCAGGGTCATGTACGAAGTCCACAGCGAGTCCCGCCCGAACAGCGTCATGAACCAGGGCGCGCCCGCCGCGACCACCGGTCTCCTCACGCCCGTGGGGTCGAACAGGCGGAGCGAGCTGATGTCCGACAGCGATCGGCGGTACGCCCGGGCGAGGGCCGAGTCGTCGGTGTCGATCGTCGCCGCCGCGTCAATCCAGGAGGTCTGGCGGGCCCGCGAGCTGTCCTCGGTCAGCGGGCCGAGGGAACGGCCCAGCCACTCGGCCCCGAGTGCCACCGCGACGGACCAACGGGCCGTCACCGACGTACGGGCGGGCACCTCCACCACCCAGGTCAAGCCGTCCTGGTCGACCTGCAACGTGCCCGTGCCGTCCGACTCGGTGGTGACCATCGACTCCCGCCGGATCTCACCGAGGACCCAGGACAGCCGTAGGTGGGGCTGATGCACCTGGACGCTGCGGCGGCCCTGTGGCCGGGCCCGGCCGTCCTTTACCGAGAAGAGGTCGGCGAAGTCGGCACCGAGCTCCAGTCGGACGGTGGTCGACCTCGGATGGGCGTGGTGATTCCTCAGCTCGATCTGCTCCGCCAGACCCGGTTGGAGCGTACGGCGCCGGATGACGAGAAGGCTGGCCCCCGGGGCCGCGCTGCTGCGCCCGACGAAGGTGGCCGCCCACCCGCCGTCCTGGGCCACCGCCAGGGACTCGACCGCTTCACCGTCGACGGTGAGATGGACGCGGCTGATGGCGCGCGTGTCGCCGACGAAGAACCCGTGGGGTGCGGTCGGGAGGATCTCGCCGGATCGGTCCGAGAGGCAGAACGTCTGGCCGGCCACGAGCATGACGCGTTCGTGCTGGTCGCCCAACGCCACCGACTCCGAGCTCTGCTCCCACGGGCTGGACGGTTCGGCCTGGGCCACCGGTCCTGGCTACCACCTAGGAGCCCGAACCCGGCGGCACGAGGAAGATCGCTGGCCCGGCGAGGCCGGACGGCTGCACCGTCCCGCGCTCGTCGTGGGTGTGCCGGGACGCTCCGGCGGGTACAGGGGCGAGGCTGATTCCTTCGAACCCAGGAGCGTAATGATGCGCATCGGCATGATCTCCCCCCCGTGGCTGCCGGTACCGCCACCGGCCTACGGCGGCACAGAAGCCGTGGTTGACGGCATCGTGCGGGGGCTGCAGCGAGCCGGCCACGACGTGGTCGTGGCCGCTCACCCGGACAGTGACACCCCGGCCGAGATCCGGTCGTTCCTACCGCGCCGCACCACGGGCACCATCGGCCAGGGCGCGACCGAGTTGGCCCACGTAGTCGAGGCCTACGAGTCGCTCCACGACGTCGACGTCATCCACGACCACACCCTGGCCGGACCGCTGATCGGCCCCGGGTGCCGGGGCGTGCCGCCGGTGGTCGCGACCCACCACGGGACCTTCGACGACGCGTGCAAACGGATCTTCCGGCGGGCAGGGCGCTGGACGCAGCTGGTGGCCATCTCGCAGAGCCAGGCGGCGTCGGCCGGAGACGTGCCCATCGCCGCGGTCGTGCACCACGGGGTAGACGTGGCGGACTTCCCCTTCGAAGAAACGGGCGGTGACTACCTGGTCTTCCTGGGCCGCATGGTCCCGGAGAAGGGCGCGCACCATGCCATCCACATCGCCCGCCGCGTCGGCATGCCGCTCCGCCTGGCAGCCAAGATGCGCGAGGAACCCGAACGGGCCTTCTTCGAGGCGGAGGTCGAGCCCCTCCTCGGAGGCGACGCCGAGTACGTGGGTGAGCTCGGCGGGCGCGACAAGCTCGACCTGCTGGCCGGGGCGCGCGCCCTCCTCAACCCCATCGACTGGGCGGAGCCGTTCGGGATGGTGATGCTGGAGTCCCTGGCGTGCGGGACGCCCGTGGTGGGTCGGTCGCTCGGGGCCGCACCGGAGATCGTCGGCCACGGCCAGGTGGGATTCCTGGGCCGGACGGACGCCGAGCTGGCCGCCGCTCTCGAGCGCGTGGACGACATCGACCGGCTCGCCTGCCGGACGTGGGCGGCGCAGCGGTTCTCCCTGGAGCTGATGGCGAAGGGCTACGAGGAGCAGTACCTGCTGGCCACCGAGGACCCGCGGGCGGCCTGAAGCGGCGCCGCCCTCGCGCCGGTGGGGGCAGCGGTTCACGCCGGCTGGGAACGGGTACCGC
>DASTFY010000133.1:0-17773 GCA_035719525.1 Acidimicrobiales bacterium | reverse complement strand
CGCTTCGTGCCCACGGTCAAGGTGTTCAGCTTCAAGGACGTCAACGTCGAGGAGCTCCCGCGGGCGGAGATCTGATGTTTCGCGCTCGCAACCTTCGGTTGCTCGGCGAGTTGGGAGATCTCAGCTGACGGCGGGACGGCGGGCGACGGGAGCCTGGGGCGAGCAGCAGGTGGCGCGCTGGTACGAGGCGCGCGGCTACCAGGTGCTGGCCCGCAACTGGCGGGTGCGCGAGGGCGAGCTCGACCTGGTCGTGGCCCGCGACGGCGTGATCGCGTTCTGCGAGGTCAAGAGCCGAAGCGGCGCCGAGTTCGGTCAGCCGTTCGAAGCCGTCACGGGGCCGAAGCAGGCCCGGCTGCGCCGCCTCGCCGCCATGTGGCTGCGGGCCGACGGCCGCTCCTGGCCCGTCGTGCGCTTCGACGTGGCCAGCGTCGTCAAGGGTCAGGTGGCGGGCGTCATCGAGTCGGCCTTCTGAGCGCGATGCTGCGGCGCCAACAGGCCCGGTGCCAGTGTCGCCGCAGATCGGGCGCGGCCCGGGGCACGATGACGAGATGTCCGGTGCGGGCGGGGATGTTCCGATGGCACCCCGGGCAGACGTAGTCCTTGGTGGCCTCGTAGGGCTGGACCGCCCGCACCTCGACATCGTCCAGGTCGACCGAGAACCCGCTCACCCCAGAAACGCCCACAGGACGAGCACGGCCACGACCACGAGCGCGGCCGCCACCAGCACGTAGTCCGCCGGCCGGCGGCGGACGCGCCGGTACGGATTGAAGCCCACGGCCCTGAGTATCGTCGGTCCATGGAGACCATCGAGGTCACACGGGGCGAGGGCGGCAGCGTCACCATCACCCTCAACCGCCCGGAGAAGAAGAACGCCATCAACGCCACGATGTGGGACGAGCTGCTGGCGGCGTTCCGGGAGATCGCCGCCGGTGACGACCGGGTCGTGGTCCTCACCGGCGCCGGAGGAGCCTTCTGCTCCGGCGCGGACCTGTCGGGCGGTGGCCCCGAGGAGCGCGGACGGCACTTCCTGGCCTCCATGCGCCACGTCGCCGACGTCGCGCTGGCCCTGCATCGCCTTCCGCAACCGACCATCGCCAAGGTGGGCGGAGTCGCCGCCGGGGCGGGCGCCAACATGGCCTTCGGCTGCGACCTCATCGTGGCCTCGGACGAGGCCCGTTTCACCGAGATCTTCGCCCGGCGAGGGCTGACCATCGACTTCGGCGGCTCCTGGCTCCTGCCGCGGCTCGTGGGCCTCCACAAGGCCAAGGAGCTGGCATTCTTCGCCGACATCCTGTCGGCCAAGGAGGCCGAGACCCTGGGCGTGGTCAACCGGGTGGTGCCGGCCGGTGAGCTCGACGCCTTCGTCGACGACTGGGTCCGCCGGCTGGCGGCCGGGCCGCCGATCGCTCTGGCCCAGACGAAGCTGCTGCTGAACAACTCGATGGGCGCGACCCTCGAGGAGGCCCTGCATGCCGAGGGCGCGGCCCAGACGGTCAACATCTCGACGCACGACACCGCCGAGGCGATGGCCGCGTTCCTGGGCAAGCGGGAGCCAAGGTTCGAAGGGCGCTGACCGCTACGGTTTCTCCGTGCACATCGGCGGTCGCTCGGGACGCTGGGCCCTCGTCGCCCTCACCTTGAGCGCAGGAGTGTGCGGCCTGCTCGCCGGTCATCCCACCGCCGCGCAGGAGCCCCCTCCGACGACAGTTCCGCCCGTCGATCCCGCCGCCGCCCCTGTCGATCCCGCGGCGCCACCAGTCACGCCACCTCCCACCGCGCCGCCACCGGTGCTGCCCAGCACGACGACGATCGTTCCGCTCAACTGCACCCAGATCCCCCCGCCGTACCTGGTGTTCGTGGGCCGGATCACCGCCTACCAGGTGCCGACGTTCCGCTTCCAGGTGGATCAGGTGGTCTCCGGCACCTGGGACGGCCCGTTGGTCGATGTCGACTTCCCGGACGACGCCGGCTTCCTGCGCCTCGGGCCGTCCTACGTCGTGGCCGCCCAGGTGGACAGCACCACCGGCAAGCTCTACTCCAAGGTGCGCTACACCTTCAGCAACCAGCCCGGCGCCGGCATGTGCCCCGGTGAGGATCCGATCATCACCCGCATGTCAGACGGCTCGCCGGTCGACACCGCCATCCTCTCGGGCATGAAGGGCCGGTGGAACAAGGCGCTCGTGGCGTTCCTGGTCCCGACTGTCGCAGTCATGGGCGCGCTCGTCGTGGTGGTGTCGCTCAAGCACCTGGCCACCAAGGTGCTGCGGGTCGGCCCGGTCTCGACCCGCCGGCCGTACCACTAGGCCGGGCCCGCACCGAATAGGCCCTGGCGTCGAACAGATCCGCCTGCCCCGCGGGAGGTGCGACACCTTGGATGAGTGCCGCCGCCTCCTCCATGGCGGCGGGCAGGTCGGGAACGGCCTCCTCGGACGCGCCGGTGGCCGCGCAGAACACCAGGCGAGCCTCGACCACCAGGGTTCCCGTGGCCCGCTCGACCGCGAGCGCGTAGGCCGCGAGCTGGAGGCGGTACGCGGCCAACTTCGCCGCCCGCTGCGCGCCCGTCGTCACTTGGTCCGTCTTGTGGTCCACGACGACAAGGCCGTCCTGGCGGCGGTACAGCAGATCGACGTAGCCCTCCAGCACGGTGTCGCCGATGGGCACCCCGACGTAGACCTCCCGCCAGTGTCGGCTACCGGCCGCTTCGATCACGCAGGGCGCGTCGAGTGCCGAGCGGGCCAGCGCCGCGATGTGCTCGTGCTCCCCTTCGATGCCTTCGGCCGTGGCTTGGGCCCGGGCCAGCGCCGCCAGCCCCTCACCGGTGGCGAGGTCGACGACCTGGAGCACGGCATGGACGGCCCTCCCGATCGCGGTGCCGTAGCGGCCCTTGCGCCACGCGGGAAGGTCGAGATCCACCGCCCGCTTGGCCAGGCCGGGCTCGGCGTCCTCGACGGCATCAGTGGCCTCGGTGGTCGGTGTGGCGTCTGGTCCCTCGGCTGACCACTCGGCGACCTCCTCGAAGCGGTCATCGTCCTCGCTCACCGGCACGAGTGCGCGGGCGGCCAGGCTGGTGGCGGCCACCGAGCCGGGGACGCGGGCCCCGGCCACCAGGGCGGCCCGGGACCGGCGCCATGCGGTCAGGTCGGCCACCTGCGGCACGGGTACCGGTGCCGCCGGTGCAGTGTGCCGCGGTTGAGGTGGCGTCGCACCCGCGTCGGCCTCAGCCTGAATCCCGGCGAGAGTGGCCAGATCCTCCGGCGCCGTCACGCAGCCGGCCAGGAGATGGGCGCCGGTCCGGCGCGAGTCGTCGACGCGGTGCAATGAGACGACGAGGTGATCCCTCGCCCGCGTGCAGGCCACGTACAGGAGGCGGATGCGCTCGTGCTCGTCCATCTGCTCGTCGATGGCGCGGCTGTCGTCGAACCCCTGCTGCTGGAGCCCCTGCCGCAGGCGCAGGATGGGATCGCCGTCGGGGCCGAACGCCACCTGTACCCCGGCGCGCCGGCCGCCGGGCGGGCTGTTGAACCCGCCCACGATGACGATCGGGAACTCCAGCCCCTTCGAGCCGTGCACGGTGAGGATGCGCACGGCGTCGTCCCGCCCGTGGCGGGGATCATCGCGGTCGTCGGCCCCGTCGGCCTCGTCGGCGTCCTCGAGCACGGCCTCCGCCACCCGGCCGGTGAGACCGGTCTGGCGCCTCGTCCAGCCGAGGTAGTCCCGCAAGAACCGACCGCCGGCATCGGTCCAGGCCCTCGCGTGCTCGATCACGAACCGGACCCGGTGCCAGGCATCCAACGGGGACGGTCCAGCGAGCGCGGCCTCCAGGACCCGCCGGTCGCGGACGAGGCTGTCGAGGTGCTGGCTCGGCGTTCGCCACGGCCGGGCGGCGATCCGCTCGTCCAGGTCGGCCAGAGCGTCCCAGACCGCGTCGTCGCCTTCCCGACGGGGCGGGCGCCGAGCCAGCGGGGTCCAGCGGCCGCCCCGCTCCACTCGCCAGCGATACAGGTCGACGTCACTACACCCGTAGAGGCTGGAGCGCAGCACGCTGAGCACGGCCAGGTGGTCGGAGGGGTCGTCGATGGCTCGCAGGGCGAGGAGCAGCGCGCGGATCTCGTCGGCGGCGTACACCAGCGAGCCGGTGTCCAGCCGGTACGGGATCTCGGCCTGCCGCAGCGCGCTCTCGAGCTGGCCGAGCGCGGTGCGGGCCGGGATCAGGATGGCGATGTCGCTCAACCGGGCCGCCCTCGGCGGGCGACCACCAGCCGGCCGCACCTGCCAACCTTCGAGCCTGATCCGGTCGATGATGGCGGCCACGTCCTCGGCCTCGGCTTCCCGCAGCGGGGTGACGAGGGTTCCCGCGGGGTGGGGCTGACTCCCGAGCACCGTCACCGGCGATCCGTGCAGCGCGGGCGCCGGCCGGGCATCGAGCGCCTCGAAGTCGGGTTGCGCCAACCGGCCGTCGTCCGTGGTGGTGGACTCGATCAAGCGGTCGAACACGTGGTTGACCCACCCGATGATCGGCGGGGTGGAGCGGAAGTTGGTGGTGAGCGAGATCGTCTCCGCGTCGACCAGATCAGGGGTCCGCAGGAACAGGTCGATGTCGGCGCGACGGAACCGGTAGAGCGACTGCTTGGGGTCGCCCACGAAGAACAGCCGCCCGGGGCGCGGTGCGGACTCGCCCGGGGGCGTGGCGATGGCGACCACGATGTCGAGCTGAAGGGGGTCGGTGTCCTGGTACTCGTCGACGAGGAGCGACTGGTACCTGCGGGCTAGCGACCGGCGGACCCGCCCGCCATGCTCGGGGTGTTGCACCAGGCGCCGGCACAGCACGAGGAGGTCGTGGAAGGTGAGGCGCCCGGATTGGCTGCGCTCCTCGGCCTGCTGCAACGTGAACCGGACCAGCTCGGCTCCCAGTCGGGCCAGGATGGGCTCGACCAGCGTGTCGAGGACCGGCGACAGCGCGCTGCCCTCGAGCTTGGGGTCGACCAGGCCCTTCGCGGCGTCGCGAGCGCCCTTGGCGCTGCCGAAGGCCGTCGCGTTCCAGACGGCCCCACCCAGCCGCCCGACCGGCGCCGCCGCGCTGCGCAGCAGCACGTCGATGACGTCGAGCTCATCCGTGCCGGGGGTGGTGACGGCCTCCAGCTGCTCCAGATGCTGGGGGAGCCAGGCCATCAGACATTCGGCCAGCCGATCCGAGGGGCCGATCTCCGCACAGGCGGCGGCGAGGTCGTGCGCCGCCGCGATCAGCGGGGCGAGCTCGATCGGCGGTGGGTCCGGCGGGGTGCTCCCGGGCCATCGGAGGAGGTCCCAGTTGTCCTCGAGCCGCTCGGCGACGGCCCTCAGCTGCGGGTCCGATATGCCGAGCTCCAGCCCCAGCGTCAAGGTCCGTTGGAGCTCGGGCCGTTCGATGAGCTCGGCGTAGAAGGCCCGGAAGCGCTGGTCGAAGTCGAGCTCGGAGGCGATCTCGTCTTGCACGGTGATCGCCGGCGGGAGCCCAGCCTCGAGGGGGAACGCGGTGAGCACCCGCTGGGCGAAGGAGTGCAGGGTGCACAGGGCGGCCTGGTCGAGGTCGTCGAGGGCGGTGGCGAAGCGCGCCGACGAGCCCTCCTCGCCGCCGGCCCGTTGCTGGAGCGCCACCCGGACGCGGTGGCGCAATTCGTCGGCGGCCTTCTCCGTGAACGTGATGGCGGCGATCGACTCGATCGCCGAACCCGCGGCGACCAGCGCCACCACCCGGTCGACGAGCTGGGTGGTCTTGCCGGACCCGGCCCCGGCGGACACGAACAGGGTCGTGTCCAGGTCGTGCGCGATGCGCTCCCGGACGGCCTGGTCGGCCAGCGGCGCGGACGCGTCGATCATGCCTGCGCCCCGGGCTCGGAGAGGGCGACGTAGGTGGCGAGAGCGGGGTCGTCACGCTTGTGCTGCCACTGGCTCCACAGGGTGGCGGTGTCGGCGCCGTCCGGGTCGCAGTACGCGCACCAGGACCGCCGCCAGGGATCCGGCGGCGCAGGGTGCGACACGAACACGCCCTCTGCCATCGCCTCCGTCATCGTCGCCAGCACCTCGCCCAGGTGCTCGATGGTCTGGTCGTCGACGGGGAGCTGCCGCCGGGTGCGCTGCGCCCGGCGATCGTCGAGCTGCCAGTACTCGGCCACGATGGCGGCCTGCTCCCGCCCCAGCCGCCGGCGCGCGGCCAGGCCGTAGATGGGTAGCTGCAGCCGCGTCCCTCCCTCGAGGGGGTCCTCCGCCCGTACCGGCGCGGAACGGCCCGTCTTGTAGTCGATGACGGCGACGCGGTCGGGCCCGGCGTCGACCCGGTCGATCGTGCCGAACAGGGCCAGCACGCGCTGGTTCGCAAGGGTCAGCTCGAAGCGCGGGTCGTATCCGAAGGGCATCTCGGCGGCAACCGGGACCACGCCGTGCTCGGCTCGCGCCGCGCCGTCGAGCACGAGGAAGGCGTCGAGCCGGCGGCGGAGTCGGCGCTGCTCCAGCCGCCAGTGCAGTGGAGGCCCGACATTGCCCTCCGCGGCGACGGCGGCGCAGTGCGCCTCGAGCTCGGCCTGCAGGGCGGCTCGCACCGCGTCGGACCACGGCGCGTCGGGCGCGGGCAGGGTGCGGGCGTCGATCTGCGCGGCGATGACGGCCTCCAGCACCGCGTGCACCAGGATCCCCCGCGCGGTGGGACGCAGGTACAGTTCCTCGTCTCGTTGATCGAGCTGCCGGACACCGAGCACGTGCCGGGCGAAGTAGCCGAACGGGCAGGTCGCCCAGGCCTCCAGGACCGTGGCCGCAGTCGGCGAGCGGGGTGACAGGTCGGCCCCGGCCGCCGCCACCGCGGACAGGTTCCCGTCGAAATCGGTGAAGTGCTCGCTGGCGCGTGCCCGTAGCAGGGTGACGGCGCGACGCAGTGCGTCGTCGCCACCGGCCAACGGGTGCTGCTCCAGGCCGTGACCGGCGAGGACGACGCGGTGGAGGTCCGAGACGACGGCCTCCTGCTCGCTGGCCGGGGGCAGCGGGTCGTGCAGGCCGTGGTCGAAGGACGTGTGCCGCCACGTCGGCGGGCTGGCCGCGGTGACCAGACCGGGTAGCCAGCGGGAGGCATAGCGGGCGCTGCCGGTGCGCAGATCGGCACGCGGGCGGCTGAGGACCACAGTCCGCGCCGCCCCGCCGACCACGGCGTGCAGCTGGTGATGGAGCTGCGCCCGCCGCTGCGCGGCCGTCAACAGCGCACCGCCCACGGCTTGGCGGCTGGCATCGGCGAGGAGCGGGTCGTCACCCAGGCCGCCCGGGAGGCTGCCTTCCATGAGGCCGAGCACGATCACGACGTCCGCATCGATGCCGACCGCCAACGGGATGGGGGCGACGAACAGGCCTTCGCCCAGGCGACCCTGGGTGGCCGGCCCGTCGGCCAGCTCGGCTTCGAGGGCGGCGCGAAAGGCCCTGCGATCGACCGCATGGTGCCCGGTCGAGCCGGCCACGGCGTCCAGCCGGGCCAGCCGGTCGAGGATGCCGTCGACCCGGTCGGCGGCGCGTTGCTCGTCCCGCGACCACGACAAGCGCCGTTCCGGCCCGCCGATCACGTGCTCCAGCAGCCGGCGGGCCCATCGCGAGTGCGCCGCCCATGTCGGTTGGTCGGGCGATGCCAGCCGGTCGGCGAGCACCGACACGAACCGCGCCAGCGCCTCGGCTCGCTCCGCCGCCACGACCGGCCACGGGAGCATGCCCTCGCCCTCGGCCGGCTCGTCGCCGGCCTTCTCGGCGGAGCGACGCATCTCCTCGGCCTGCTGCCGTAGGTCGCGGGCCCGAACCGCCAGCCGCACCTGCCACTGGTGGCGGCCGCCCACGACGGCGGCCTCCCGCGCCACCCGTTCCCAGGCCGCGATGGGGCGGTCGGAGCGTGACGGCGCCGCGGCCAGGAGCGTGAAGAGCTCGCGACGGCGCATGGCCGAGGGATCCAGGTCGAGCAGCCCGAGCAGCGTCCGCCCGGCCAGCCGTTGTGTCAGCGCGACGTCCGCCACGCCGTTCCACGGGAGGCCGGCGGCGTCGAGGTGGTCGGCCAGCAGGCGGCCGTACGCGGCGCCCGGGGCGTGCACCACCACCACGCGCTCGAGTGGGATGCCCTCCTCCGCGGCGCGGATGATGCGCCGCAGCGCCAGCCGGACCTCGTCGTCCTCATCCGCTGCCTCCGCCACCTCGACCGGCGCGGCGCTCCGGTCGGGCGGCGGCGTCGCGGGCGGCTCTCCGAGCCGTTCGAGCACCCGGCGGTGCGGATCGTCCGCGGCGCCGGTCAGGCCCGCGAGCACGGTCACCGATGCGGTGCCGGCCAGCGCGAGCAACAGCTCCGCACCTGCCGCCGACAACTGCTGAGGGAGGTGGACCACCACCCGCTCGATGTCCCCTGCCGTGGTGCCGGCCTGCCCCGCGGCGCGCACGACCGCCGTGGCCGCGACCATGAGATCGGTCTCGTCGTACCAGCGGGGGGACAGTCGGGCCGTCAGCCGCCGGTCGATCCCGACCACGGCCGCGGCCCGGGCGTCGGCCCGGGCCAGCGCGTCGAGCTCGGCCTCCGTGAGGTCGCGCAGCTCCCGGTGCACCCGTCGCAGCGCCTCCACGGTCGAGGGTTGGTCCGCCACCGGAGCGAACAAGCCGGGGCGCTCGGACAGCACGGCGCGCACCGCGGTGGCCACGACCGGCGAGGAGATGGGGACCCGACCGCGGCGCGCCTGCTCCACCCCGCCGAGGAGCTCAGCCAGTCGATACAGGGTGACGAAGCTCACGCCGACCACGCCGCCCCGACGAGCGAGGGCGCGTCTGGCGGCGACGCCGGCGTAGTTGGACGGCACCACGACGGTGACCGGCCGGAGCGGCTCGCCGTCCTTGGCGCGTGCCACTGCTGCTGCCAGCACGTCGACTGCGGCGGCGCCATAGCGGGTGGGCACGACCTCCAGGGACATCGGACCGATGGTACGCAGCGGGTGTGGCGGCGTTCCCGTACCCGTCAAGGTCGAGGGAAAGCCTCCTCGGCCGTGGCCCGCAGCTCGGAGACCGCAGCCGCCAGGCCTCCGGGATGGCGGTACAGCGCGCTGCCTGCCACCAGGATGTTGGCGCCGGCCGCGGCCACACCGGCCACGGTGGCGGGGCTTATCCCGCCGTCCACCTCGACGTCGATGGTCGTGCCGGACACCATCCTGCGGACCTCGGCCACCTTCGGCTCCATGGCGGCCAGGTAGTCCTGACCACCGAAGCCGGGGTTGACGGTCATGACCAGGACCAGGTCGACGAGGTCGAGGACGTGGCTCACGGCCAATGCTGGCGTCGCCGGATTGAGCGCGACGCCGGCGGTGGCCCCCAGCGACTGCACGAGGGCCAGCGTGCCGTGCAGGTGCGTGACCGACTCGGCGTGCACGATGAGGCGTGAGCATCCGGCCTCCACGTACCGGCCGGCGAGCACCTCGGGCGTGAGGGTCATGAGGTGGGCCTCGAAGGGCAGGGACGTATGGGAGCGAGCGGCGGCGATGACATCCGGACCGAAGGTGATGTTGGGTACGAACTGCCCATCCATCACGTCCCATTGGATGCGGTCGCACCCGGCGGCCTCGAGCGCCGCCATCTCGTCGCCGAGGCGAGCGAAATCCGCCGGCAGGACCGACGGCGCGATCTCGATTCGGGGCACCGAGGTCTTGGCCATCCAGCCGAACGTACCGCCCGAGCAGGCATCGCGCTCGGCGATCAGCCCGGCCCGGAAGGGTTCAGCCGGTGATCCGACGAGCGAGCCGGCGCCGTAGACACGGTGTGCGAGATTCGTTCAGCGACGTGTCCGACGCCGCGCTCGTACTCGCCATCGCCCGCTACCACCAGGAGGCCCTCGCCGAGGCCTACCGGCGCCACGCCGGCGCGGTGTTCGGTCTGGCTCGCCGCCTCCTCGGCGATCAGGCGCTGGCCGAAGAGATCGTGCAGGAGGTGTTCCTGCGTCTGTGGAACGACCCCGACCGGTTCGACCCTCTGCGGGGATCGCTGCGCAGCTACCTGCTGGCGCACACCCACGGACGGGCGGTCGACGCGTTGCGCTCGGAAGGGTCGCGCCGCGCACGCGAGGAGCGCGACGCCCGTCGCACGGCCGAGGGCGGCTATGACGTGGAGCACGAGGTGTGGGACCTCGCCACCGCCGACCAGGTCAGGCGGTCCATGAGACGCCTGCCTGACGGGGAGCGGGTCGCCATCGAGATGGCCTACTTCGGGGGCTACACCTACCGGGAGGTCGCGGGGCGCCTGGGCGAGCCGGAGGGTACGATCAAGAGCCGGATCCGCAGCGGTCTGAAGCGGTTGCGGAGCGAGCTGGCCATCGCCGGCATCTCGGTGGGGGAGGACTGAGCGATGACCCCCGACGAGCTCGATGCCCTGCTCGGTGCCTACGCGCTGGACGCCTTGGACGAGGATGAGCGGCGCGAGGTCGAGGCCTACCTGGCCGTCAACCCCCGCGCCCGTGCCGAGGTCGAGACCCACCGGGAGGTGGCCACCCTCATGGCCTTCGGCGGGGCCCCGGCGCCGGAGGGCCTGTGGGACCGGATCGCCGAATCCCTCGAATCCCGGGCGCCCCAGCCGGGGCCCGAACTCGCCCGGGTGCTGCCCGTGCGCCGGCGCCGCTGGCCCACCGCCGTGCTCATCGGAGTGGCCGCGGCCGCGGCCATCGCGGCCGCCGCCGTCACGGTGGCAGTGGTGCGCGATCCGTCCCCACCGCCGTCGGCCATCGACGGCATGGCCCAGGTGTTCGACCAGGCGATGTCGGATCCCGACTCCACCCGGATCGTCCTCAGCAACGAGGACTCTTCGCAACGGGCGGTAGCGGTGGTGCAGCCGGGCGGGTTGGGCGTCATCTCGCTCAGGAGCCTTCCGGACCTCGGCCCCGAGCGGACGTACCAGCTGTGGGGAGTCATCGACGAAGAGGTGATCTCCCTCGGCGTGCTCGGGCCCCGGCCCGGGGTCGAACCGTTCACCGTCGAGGGCGACCTGACGGCTCTGGTGCTCACGGACGAGGCCGCGGGGGGCGTCACCGCATCCGAGCAGCCTGCGCTGCTCTCCGGCACCGTCGCCTGAGCGGCCGCCGCCTGGCAGGATGCCGGCGTGCCCATCACCCCCGTGGTCGACGCCGAGGTGGCACGCGCCCTGGCCGCCGGCGGCGCGGTCGTTGCGCTCGAGTCGACCATCTTCTCGACGTTGGGACTCCCCGGCCCCGCCAACCGGGAGGCCCTCGACCGGTGCACGGCGGCGGTGAGGGCGGGCGGTGCGGTACCCGCGCTCACCGCGGTCGTCGACGGTGTCCCTCGGGTGGGTGTCCGTCCCGAGGAGCACGACCGGATCTGCGGTCCGGCGCGCAAGGCGGCCGAGCGGGATCTGGGCGTCGCGGTGGCGACGGGTTGGGAGTACGGCGCTACGACGGTGTCCGCCTCGCTGGCCCTGGCCCACGCGGCTGGCATCGGCGTGTTCTCCACCGGTGGCATCGGCGGGGTGCACCGGGGAGCGGAGGTCACGGGAGACGTCTCGGCGGACCTCGACGCCATCGCTCACCATCCCGTGGTCACCGTGTGCGCAGGCGCCAAGGCCTTCCTGGACCTGCCTCGCACGTTGGAGCACCTGGAGATGGCCGGCGTGCCGGTGCTCGGCTGGCGGCACGACTGGTTCCCGGCCTTCTACACCCGTTCGTCCGGCCTGCCCGTCCCGCACCGGGTGGAGACGGCCGAAGCCGTCGCGTCCGTCCTGGCCCACCGGGCCCGGGCCGACTGCGGGGTGCTCCTGACCGTGCCCATACCCGAAGGCGCGGCTCTCGACGCCGCCGAGCTCGACGAGGTCCTGGTGGCCGCGCTCGGCGACGCCGAGGCCAGCAGCATCACCGGCGCGGCGGTCACGCCCTTCGTTCTCGGTCGCATCGGCGCCGCTACCGCCGGTTCGAGTGTGCCGGCCAACGTGTCCCTGGCCGAGAGCAACTGTCGCGTCGCGGCCGAGGTAGCCGTCGCGGTGGCCACCTCGGCCGGATGGCGCCGGTGAAGCGTCCGGCGCTAATGGCACTTCTGCGACGCCCTCGTCGGATCCCCGCGATGGACGCTTGGCCGAGGGTGGTCGTGATCGGCGCCGGCTTCGGCGGGTTGGCGGCCGTGAAGAAGCTCCGGGACGTGCCGGTGCGGGTGACGTTGGTCGATGCCAACAACTTCCACACCTTCCAGCCGCTGCTCTACCAGGTCGCCACGGCCGGCCTGGACGTCGACGACGTGGCGTATCCGGTCCGAGGGATCCTCCGCCGGCAGGCCAACGTCGCGGTCCGCATGGCCCGGGTCAACGGCTTCGATCTCGAACGGCGACAGGTCCTGGTCGACCGGGGCGAGCCACTTCCCTATGACTTCCTCGTCGTGGCCGCGGGCGCGATCAGCGCCGACTACGGCGTGCCGGGGGTGCGCGAGCACGCGTTTGCGCTGAAGTTCGTCGATGACGCGGTGCGGCTGCGCCAGGTGCTCCTCGACCGCTTCGAGTTGGCCGCCGCGGCCTCCTGTCCGCCCGGGCCAGGTGAGCTCGACGTGGTCGTGTGCGGTGGGGGCCCCACCGGCGTGGAGATGGCCGGCGCGCTGAGGGAGCTGTTCACCCGGGTCATCAGCCGGGACTTCCCGAGCTTCGACGCCGCCAGATGCCGGATCGTGTTGGTGGAAGCGGCGGACCGTCTGCTGGGAACGTTCTCCTACCTCTCCTCGGGCCGCGCGCTGCGGACGCTGAGCCGGCGCGGCGTCGAGGTCGAGCTTGGCACGGGGGTCGACCGGATCACTGCGGAAGGGGTCCACCTCGGCGATGGGCGGTTCCTGGCGGCGCGGACGGTGGTGTGGGCGGCCGGTGTGAAGGCCAGCCCGCTGGCGGCGGAGCTCGCCGACGCGTCGGGGCAGCCACTGGGGCGCGGCGGGCGGCTGGTGGTGCAACCGGACCTCTCACTCGTCGCTCACCCCGAGGTGTTCGCGGTGGGCGACATCGCCGGCTCGCTGCCGCAGGTCGCCCAGCCCGCGATCCAGGGTGGACGGCATGCCGCGGAGCAGATCGCGCGGCGTCTGGCCGGGCTGCCGGGTGAGACGTTCATGTACCACGACAAGGGCTCGATGGCCACGATCGGGCGCAACGAGGCCGTGACCGAGCTCCCCCAGGGGATACGGCTCTGGGGCTTCGTGGGCTGGCTGTCGTGGCTGGGGCTGCACCTCGTGCAGTTGATGGGGTTCCGCAACCGCGCCAACGTCCTCGTGAACTGGGCGTGGAACTACGTCACGTACGACCGCGGCGCCCGGCTGCTGGCCGAAGCCGACCGCGAGCTCCGGTGATGGCTTCCAGGTTGGCCATGGACCGCTCGATCCTCCGGATGAAGGCCAGCCGCTGGGCTTCGTCCGACCGATCGACGCCGTAGAGCGCCAGCCACCGTGTTCTGGCCCGCGGGTGGCAGAGGGCCCGCATCTGGCGCAGCACGACGCGCTTGCCGGGCTCGCCCTCGACCGCGTTGATGCGCTTGGGCGAGCCGTGGGTGGTGACGGCCACGAGATGGCGGATGTTCCGCAGGCGGGGCCGGACACGCCGGGCACCGGGGGGCAGGTGGTAGGCCACCCCCTCGACCCAGACCCGGTCGAGCCAGCCCTTCATGATGGCGGGCTGCCCGCCCCACCAGGTGGGGTAGACGAGCACGACCGCCTCGGCCCACTGCAGGCGGGCGGCGTGGGCTTTGACGTCGGCGGGCTTGGCCGCGATGCCCGGCCGGTGGGCCCGCCACTCCTCCAGGGAGAGGCAGGGCTCGAAGCGCTCGCCGTCGAGGTCGAGCACATCCACCTCGTGCCCCCCGGCGTGGAGGCCCGACACGGCAGCGGCGCGCACGGCGGCGACGAAGCTGTCGGGGAGCGGGTGGGCCGACACCAGCAGGACCTTCACCGTGTCCTCACAGCCGCGCCAACCGACGCTCGACGCTGGTCACGAAGGCGGCCCGCTGGTCGTCGGTGCTGGTGTCGATCGAGTACAGCGCCAGCCAGGCGGTCCGGCACCGACGGGCGCACAGCATCCGCAGGGCCCTGAGCAAGGTGCGGCGGCCGGCGTCGTGCATCACCTTGACCTGGGTCCACGACGATCCGTACGTGGTGATGCCGACCACCCGGCGGATGTGCCGGAGATCCGACACCACCTTCTGGGTCCGAGGATGGAGATGGAAGGCCACCCCGGGCACCAGCACCCGTTCCAACCAGCCCTTCATGATGGCGGGCAGGCCCATCCACCAGGTGGGGTAGACGAACACCAACGCGTCGGCCCAGCGCACCAGCTCCGCGTGGCGAGCGAGCTCGGCCGGTCCGGCTGCGTCGTCGAGGTGGTAGGACCGCCGCTCGTCGGCGGACATCGCGGCACGGAACCCCTCGGCGTAGAGGTCGAGACCAACGACCTCGTGGCCGGCGCCGGCCAGCGCCGTGGTGGCGGTGCGGAAAAGCGTGTGGCTCAGGCTGTCCCCGCTGGGGTGGGCGAAGACGACCAACGCCCGCATGACGGGGCATCGTACGGTTGACCTCGTCCACCATCGACCAGGGCTCGCAGGTCGTGGACGAGCACGTCCATCACGGCGTGCCCGGAGCTGAACCAGCGCGATCGGCGGTGCGGACCCACCGCCCAGCCGAAGCGGCGACCGGGGACGAGGGTGAGCGCGCTCCGCCACGCCCCCCACGAGAGGAGCTCGAGCTCGACGCTCAGGGGCACGGCCGACATGCGCAGGCTCAGCCGGCCCGGCAGCACCCGCAGCCTCCCGCGGCCGGGAGGGACGGGTTCGGAGAGGCGCAGGTGGCCGTAGCGGGTGTCGATGGCCCCCGAGGACGAGGCCAGCCAGCGGTCGAACAGCCCAGACGCCGCCGGAGCGGCCATGGGCAGGTGGCGGGTGATGTGCAGCACCGACCCCCGCAGGACGGGCTCGCCCGCTGGGGGCGGGGGCTCGCCGCCCGCCATGTGCTCGGAGAGCTCCCGCGCCATGCGGCCGGCCGCCGCCAACCTGGTCAGCGCCGTGGGATGCGCCCGAGCCGCCCGCGTTTCGTCGACCTCGCCGTCGTCGACCTCGTTGCCGACGTAGAGGGGCAGCTCGTCGTCACGACCGATGGCGCCAGCCACCGGCCGATCATCGCGCCGTCGCCGCCCTCCACCAAGGAGCTCAGGACTTCACGAGCTCGACGTCCAGCTCGATCTTGACCTTGTCTCCGACGAGGACGCCGCCGGTCTCGAGGGCGACGTTCCAGGTCAGGTCCCAGTCCTTGCGGCTGATCTCGGCCTCGGCGCTGAAACCGGCGCGGGTGCCGCCCCAGGGGTCGGTCTCGACGCCGTCGAACTGGAGGTCGAAGTCGACGGAGCGGGTCTGGCCCGCCACCGACAGGTCGCCGCTCAGGATGTAGCCCTTGCCTTCCGGCTTGAGGCCGGTCGAGGAAAAGGTCATGGTCGGGTGGGCTTCGATATCGAAGAAGTCGGCGCTGCGCAGGTGGGTGTCGCGCCGTTCGTCACCGGTGTCGACAGAGTTCAGGTCGACCTCGGCCTCGACGGTGGACCGCAGTGGATCCTCGGCGATGGTCACCGTTCCGCGGAAGGACGGGAAGCGCCCTCGTACCTTGGAGATCATCATGTGACGGGCGGAGAATCCGACGACGGTGTGGCTGGGATCGATGGTCCAGACGCCGGGGGTCAGGTCGGTGATGGAGCTCATGAGGGTTTCCTCCTGTCCGCCAGTCGGGGAGTCATTTGCGGACACAACTATTGTAGCACAAAGAATTGTGCGTGCAACCAATGCCGCTAGTCTGGACCCCATGGCGCGGATCTCGAGCTCGTCCACCCGCTGGCTGACCCCCTTGGAGCTCCGCGCTTGGCAGGCGTTCGTGGCCGTGTCCACGGTGGTCAACGCCGAGCTGGAGGCGGAGCTCCAGGCGGCGCACGGGATGTCGATGGGGGAGTACGGCGTACTGGCCGTGCTGTCCGGAGCGCCCGACCAGCGGCTGCGCATGACCGACCTGGCCCGGCTTCTCCACTTATCGCCCAGCGGGCTCACTCGCCGTCTCGACCTGCTGGTACGACACGGCCTCGTCGCCCGGGAGGCCTGCGAGTCCGACCGTCGGGCGGTCTACGCCGTGCTCACCCCCGTTGGCCGCGGCCGGTTGGAGACCGCGGCGCCGGACCACGTCACCGCCGTCCGTCGGCACTTGATAGACCACCTCGACGAGGACCAGCTCAGAAATCTCGCCGAGTCCCTCGAGGCGGTGCAGGCCGCCTGCGACGACGAGCCCGTCTGATGGCTCAGCGCGTGCGCAGGTCCGCGGGCAGGTGCTCCACATCCGAGAGGCGGGCCAGCCCGAAGGCGTAGCCATCGCCCGTCGGCATGGCCTCGACCCGTGTCACCGACGCATGGCCGAGGATGAACCGGTCCCACTCCCACGGGACGGGCACCAGTCCGAGGAGATGGCAGATCACGACCGTGTTGGTCCCGGCGTGGGCGACGAGCAGGATGCGTTGCTCGGGCCGCTCCACCCGCCACACCGGTAGATCCTCCCGGGCCGGCTCGATTCCCCGTTCGGCGAGGAAGAGCCGAGCACCCAGGCGGATGCGGGCGACGAAGTCCCGGACGGACTCCCCGCCGACAAGGCCGTCCCAACGCTCGTGGGCCGGGCGGCTGCGCTCCTCGGCGAAGGCCTCCTCGGCCCGCTCGGCCGGCGTCCCGTGCCACACGGGGTTGCGGATCTCCTCCAGCCAGTCGTCGACCACCTCGTCCCGCCCGAGCCGCTTCAGCAGCGGTGCGGCCGTCTGGCGGGCCCGGGCCATGGGGGAGACGTAGATCTCGTCGAAGCGCTCCGCCGCCAGCCGGTCGGCCAGGTGTGCGGCCTGGTCGTGCCCGCGGGCGGTGAGCGGCGGGTCGGTGACGTTGAAACCGTCCCGCACCCACTCCGGTTCAGCGTGTCGCACGAGGACCAGCTCCACGATGGAGGACTGTAGAGGCCCGATCCGCGTTGACTATGGTGGCCGCGACCAACTCAGCGAGAGGGGATCGTCGTGGCCATCGGCCCGGTGGAGTACGTGATCATCAAGTTCCCAGGCAACCAGTTCAAGGGCGAGATCGTCCCCGCGTTGGCCGACCTCGTGGAGAGCGGCACTGTGCGCATCCTCGACCTGGTGTTCGTCATGAAGGACGAAGACGGCAACATCGCCTCGCTCGAGTACGAGGACCTGCCCGGCCTGGCCGACGTCGACGGTGAGGCCGACGGCCTGCTCAACGAGGAAGACCTGGAGATGGCGGCCGAGGTCCTGGAGCCCAACTCCTCCGGTCTGCTCATCGTCTGGGAGGACAGGTGGGCCACCCCGCTGGCCGAGGCCATCCGCAACGCCGGCGGCGTGATCGTGGCCGGCGAGCGCATCCCCCACGAGATCGTCGAGGCGGGCTTCGAGGGCCTGCCCGCGGCGGGCTGACCGAGCAACCGAGAGATCGAGACGAGAGGAATCACTCCGATGATGAGAAGAGGCGTTGGAAGGCGCGGGCGACCGGGTCTGGTCGGGACGATGGCGCGGACCGCGGTCGTCGCCGGCACGGCCACCGCGGTGGCTGGGGGCGTGTCCCGCCACCAGCAGGGCAAGGCGCAGGATAAGGCTGACGCGGAGGCGAATCAGCAGCAGCAGGAGATGGACCAACAGCAGGCCGCGGCGGCGCCGCCACCACCGGCCGCTCCCGCCGAGGATCCGACCATCACCAAGCTGAAGGAACTGG
>DASTFY010000132.1:0-7275 GCA_035719525.1 Acidimicrobiales bacterium | reverse complement strand
TGCACCCGGGAGCAGGCGCCGGCGGAGATCCGCGGCCTGCTGAACTTCGTGCTGTCGGTGCTGCGGGCCTTCGGGTTCGAGGAGTTCGAGGCCAACCTTTCGACCCGGGACCCGATGAAATCGATCGGGGCCGAGACGGCATGGGACCAGGCCACCGAGACCCTGCGCGAGGCGCTGGTGGCCGAGGGTCTGAGCTACGAGGTGAAGGAGGGTGACGCCGCCTTCTACGGGCCCAAGATCGACATCGATGTGCGCGACGCCATCGGCCGGCGCTGGCAGCTGTCCACCATCCAGTACGACTTCAACCTGCCGGAGCGGTTCGAATTGGAGTACGTGGGCGCCGACAACGAGCGGCACCAGCCGGTGATGGTCCATCGCGCCCTGTTCGGTTCGGTGGAGCGGTTCTTCGGGGTCCTGGTCGAGCACTTCGCCGGGGCGTTCCCGGCCTGGCTGGCTCCGGTGCAGGCTCGCGTCTTGCCGGTGGCCACCGCCCACGAGGGCTACGCCGAGCAGATCGCGGCCCGCTTGCAGGGCGAGGGGTTCCGGGTCGACCAGGTCGAGGCGACCGACCAGCTCGGCAAGCGGATCCGGGCCGCCAAGTTGGAGAAGATCCCCTACGTGCTGGTGGTGGGCGACGCCGATGTGGCCGGCGGGACCGTCGGGGTCAACCCGAGGGGTGGCGAGGTCGAGCGAGGCGTGCTCGTCGAGGACTTCGTAGCCCGCCTCAGGGCCGAGGTCGCGGTGGCGGCCATCGCGTCGGCGTGAGCTGGGCCCTGTGCTCGAACGGCTCTGGAACGGCTGGCGCACCAGCTACGTCTCGTCGGTGCCGCCGCCCGCGGACGAGCCGGTCGACGCGGCCTCGATCTTCACGCGGATCCTGAGCTCCGGCCTGCCCGACGAAGAGACGCACATCGTCCATCGCGGGCGGACCGTGTTCGCCATCCTCAACGCGTACCCCTATGCCACCGCCCACACCCTGGTGTTGCCGTATCGCGAGGTGCCGGAGCTGGAGGATCTCGACCCCGCCGAGCAGGCGGAGCTGTGGGCCACCGTCACGGACGTGGTCCGGGCCATCAAGGCCGCCTACCGGCCGGAGGGCCTCAACCTGGGGTGCAACCTCGGTCGTCCCGCCGGCGGGAGCGTGGCCCAGCACCTGCACGTCCACGTCGTGCCCCGATGGACGGGCGACAGCAACTTCATGACCGCCACGGCGAACACCCGCACCATTCCCGAAGCGCTGCCGACCACCGCGTCCCGGATCCGGGCGGCATGGCCCCGCCCGGCCGGGGAACCAGCGACGGCCTAGCGTGGCTGCGGTGGAAGGCGCCGACGAGGTCAGGGACGAGCTCCCGCGCGACCTGGACCCCTCTGGCTACGTCGGCCCGTACAAGTTCCCCGACAACAGCCGCCGCCGGGTCCCGGGCGTGATCTACCTGGTGATCGGCTTCGGCTGCCTCGCGGCCTACCTGGCCCGCAAGGGGGACCATCCGATCCTCGTCAACCGGGGACTGCTCGGCGCGGCCATCCTGCTCGGCGTGGTCGGCCTGTACTGCCTCACGAGCGGGTGGGCGATGAAGGTCGACGAGCGTGAAGGGTTGGTGACGGCCACCAACGCCGTCGGCTTCCCTGTCGGTCACGCCTCCGCGCAGTTGGCGTGGAGAGGTCTGCGCAGCCGCCCGACGTGGCGCATCCTGTGCTACTCGACCGAGGAGCCGCCGCGCCGGCGGGGCTTCGTCCTGATCGATGCGGTCGACGGCCACGTGGTCGAGAAGCTGGTCGAGGACAACCCCGAGTGATCCACGAGAGGGAGGGTCATCTGACCCTCCCTCTCGGGCCCCCGCCGCTGCGCTAGGCGTCGTCGGTCGTGGTCGGTTCCTCCGTCGTCGAGGGCTCGCCTGACGTGGTCGGTTCCGCAGTCGGTTCCGTCGATGGCACCGGCTCGGACGTAGTGGTGGCCGTGCCGGTGGTCGTGGTGGCAGGAACGTCGGTCGTCGCCGGAGGTTCGGTCGTGGTCGACGGGGGCTCGGACGGGGTGGGCTCACTGGTGGAGGGGATGGTGTCGGCGCCGCCCGAGGGATCGCTCGTCGGGGGGACGTCCGAGCCCGGAAGGGTGCCGGCCGAGCCGTCGCCCTGCAGGGTCAGCTCGACCACCTCGCTGGAGCTGAGCGGCCGGCCGTCGGTATCCAGCGCTACGACCTGGTACAGCAGGGCGACGTCGTGCGGTGCCGCCGGATCGGTGAACGAGGTGATCTGACGGTCGGCGAGGGCGGCGATCTCCTCCAGTTGACGCGTTGTCGTGGTTCCCCGCACTACGACATACCGGTCGAAGGCCTCGGCGTCGGAAGGGGTCCAGGCCAGGTTGACGCCGCCCGTGTCCTCGCCGACGGTGAGCGCCAACGCCCCGAGCGGAGCCGAGTAGGGGACCGGTGCGACGGGCAGGTCGCCGGCCGGCGCCGCGATCGGCGTCTCCGCCGGGGGCGGGCTGGCAGGAGGGGGGGCGGTCGCCGGCGCGCTGCTCGGCGCTGGCGTAGCCGGGGGCTCGACCTGAACCTCCGGCGGGGTGGCCGGCGCCGGCAGCAGGGTCAATCCCGCCTCGCTCACCAGGACCACCTGGTCGCTGCCGATGGTGGTGCCCTCGATCGTCACCGCGCCGGCGGGGCCGGTCTGGATCAGCCCCCCGGCGGGGATCTCGTCGCCGGAGTGCACGGCCCGGCTCTCACCGTCGGGGAACAGGGCCACCGCGCCGGTCGCGGCCTGCAGCTCGAAGCCATGGCTGACGTCGCGGTTCATGATCATCGCCGCGGCCGAGGCGGCGGCGGCCAGGCCGAGCCCGGCCACCAGCACCTGGCGCCGCCGGCGGCGGATCGTCAGCACGTTCGTGCGACCCGACGGTGGAGGGGTCACCACGAAGTCGCGGTAGATGCGCTGCTCCAACTCGTCGACCCGGCGGGGATCGGGCAGGGGCACCGGCCGGCTGCCGAGTCGGTCGAGCTCCTCGCGGAGCTCCGCCCGCCTCATGGCCGCGGCCTCTCGCTGTGGCCCAGGTCGTTCATGGCCTTGCGCAGCGCCCCCAGGGCCCGGTGGAGCACGACGGCGAGGGTGGCCTTGTTGAGGCCCATGGCGTGCGCGGCGTCCTCGGCCGACAGACCCGCCAGGTAGCGCAACGTGATCGCCCGCTGGTAGCGCTCGTTGAGCCGCCCGAGCGCTTTGAGCACGAGGTCCTCGTCGTCGCTCCCCAACGCCGGCTCGCCGGCGGGGTCCGCCTCCTCGTGGAGCTGTCGGGCAGCCCGCTGGCCCCGCTCGCTCTGCAGTCGCTGTGCCCGCCGGTAATGGCTGGCCAACTCGTTGGCGGCGATGCGGAACAGCCAGGCCTGGAAGCCGCCGTCGCGCCACCGGAAGCTCGGAAGGGCGCGCAGGGCTCGTTCGAAGGTCGACGAGGTGATCTCGTCTGCCAGCTCGCGGGACCGGCTGCGGCGGTAGACGAAGGCGTGCACCCGGGTCACGTACCTGCGGTAGAGCTCCGCGAAGGCGTCCGGATCGCTGCGCGCCCGTTCGACCAGATCCTCCTCGGGCAGCGGTGCCGCCGCCGGTTGACCGGCGAGGTGGACGTGGGACGTGCGCACTCCGCGGAAGTCTGTTCCAGGGCTCCCAGGCCCGACCAGGATGCAGGGCCGCCGGCGAGGTCCGGGCCCCGAGAGAGCGCCCCGCGGACACGCAGGGCGGTGAGGGGGCCACGGAGATCGGCGACGACGGCGCCGCCGGGCGGTTGCAACGCCGTCGTCGCGATGGTCGGCCGGGACGGCCGCCGCGGATGGATCTCCCACCCCGGCGTCGGTTCCACAGCCATGAACTCCTCCGGGCAGATGTTCGACCCGTCAGCGAACACAACGCCGGAGCGCGCCCGGGATTACAGAGGAGTGGCGCTACCCCTCCCGGGCGAGGTCGGCGATCGACCGCAGGAGGCGTCCGGCGTCCAGGCCGAGCGAACGCAGACGGTCGAGACGGGCGCCGTCCCACTCCTTGGCCGGCACCCTCTCGATGGCCGATGCGATGGCCGCGCACTGCGCAGCCAGATCCGCGCCGACCACGTTCACGTCGAGCTCGGCCGCGGCCGCGGCGACGACGGCGCGCAGCTCGGCCAGCGGGACCGCGAACGCTTCATCGCCGCCGTCGCCCCCCTCGCGGGCCTCGCGCAGGCGCCGATCGATGGACCGGAACGTGACGGCCAGGTCGGCCGGAGACGAACCCGTCATGGCAGTTCCTCCGCTCGCTCAGGAATGGGCCGCCACCAGGGTGGCCTTGGCTCGGTCGACGAGATGGCTCGGCAACACGTCGTAGTGGTCGTGGGTGGCCGTGAAACTGCCCCGCCCGCCCGTCATCGAGCGCAGATCGATGGCGTAGCGCAGGATCTCCGCGGTGGGAACGAGCGCCGACACCTCGGAGAAGCCGCCGTCGGTGTTGGTGCCCTGGACCCGGCCGCGCCGCGAGTTGATGTCACCCATCACATCACCCTGGTACGAGGACGGCACCCGCACGGTGAGCAGCGAGACCGGCTCCAGCACCACCACGCCGGCCTTCGAGAGGGCGTCCTTGAAGCCGACTGAGGCGGCGGTGCGGAAGGCCATCTCGGACGAGTCGACGTTGTGGTACTTCCCGTCGTAGCACTGCACTTTCACGTCGACCACGGGGAAGCCATGGACGCCCCCGGTGGCCATGGTGTCCTCGATGCCCTTCTGCACCGCGGGGATGTACTGACGGGGGATCGCCCCGCCGACGATGGAGTCGACGAAGGAGAACCCCTCGCCGCGACCGACCGGCTCCACCCGCAGGTTGGCGACGGCGAACTGGCCGTGTCCGCCGGTCTGCTTCTTGACCTTCCCCTCGGCCTCGGCATTGCCGGTGATCGTCTCCCGATAGGGCACCCGGACCTCCTCGGTGTCGACGTTGACACCGAACTTGCGGGCCAGGCGCTCCAGCGAAACGGCCAAGTGGGTCTCGCCCACGCCCCGGAGCAGGGTCTGGCGCGTCTCCTCGTTGCGCTCGATCACCAGAGCCTGATCCTCGGCCTGGAGGCGCTGGAGCGCGCCACCCAGCTTGTCGTCGTCGGCCTGGGTACGGGGGCGCACCGCGAAGGACAGCACCGCCGGCGGCGGGGGGATGGCGACCACCCTCACTGGTGAGCCCTTGGGCGCCAGCGTGTCCCCGGTGTGCGTGGCGGTCAGCTTGGCCACGGCGCCGATGTCCCCTGCCAGTAGCGAGGGGGCGGGCGTCTGCTCCTTGCCCCGCAGGTGGAAGAGGCCGTGCAGGCGCTCGTCGGTCCCGCTCCTCACGTTCACGAGGTGGTCGTCGACCTTGATGGTGCCCGACAGGACCTTGAAGAGCGAGAGCTGCCCGACGAAGGGATCGGCGATGGTCCGGAAGACGTAGGCCAGCGGCTGGCCGGACTCCTCGGCCGCCACGGGCACTTCCTGGTCGCCGGCGCGAACGGTCACCGGCCGGCTGACGGGCGAGGGACCGATGCGACAGATGAAGTCGGCCAGGCGGTCGATGCCGACGCCCGTCAGGGCCGAGCCGACCACGACGGGGAACTCGGTGCCCTCGACGACCTCGTGGGCCAATGCGCGCTCGAGCTCCTCGACGGTCGGTACCTCGCCCGCCAGGTAGCGCTCCAACTGCTCGTCGTCGCCCGAGACGATCTCCTCGACCAGCTCGTCGTGGACCCGATGCTCCTCGTCCTCGAGTTCGGGTGGCATCGGCTCCGTGTGGTGCTTGCCGTCGGCCTCGTAGGCGAAGGCCTGATCCGAGAGCAGGTCGGCGACACCGTGGAAAGCCGCCTCCTCGCCGATGGGCAGTTCGAGGGGAGCGAAGCCAGAGCCGAACGTGTCGCGCAGTTGGGCCAGCACGCGGTGGAAGTCGGCCCGTTCCTTGTCCTCCTTGTTGACGAAGACCATGCGGGGCAACCCGAGCTCGACGCAACGGCGCCAGATGACCTCGGTCTGCACCTCGACGCCGTCGACCGCGCTCACCACGAAGACGGCCAGGTCGGCCACGCTGAGAGCCGCCTCCACCTCGCCCATGAAGTCCGCATAGCCGGGCGTGTCGAGAAAGTTGAGCTTGCAACCGTCCCATTCCACGGGGGCGACAGCCAACGACAAGGAGATCCTGCGCTTGACCTCTTCCGGCTCGGTGTCGGAGAGGGTGGTGCCGTCCTCCACACGGCCGATCCGCGCGGTGGCGCCCGATCGGGCCAAGAGCGCCTCGACCAGCGTCGTCTTCCCGCTCCCGCTGTGCCCGACCAGGGCGACGTTGCGGATGTTCGCGGTCGGATACGTCTTCACTCTCGAGGACCCCCATCATCACGTTGCGCCGGCAGTCAGCCGGCCGGGTGGATTCCGGCGATGGTACCGGCACCCACCGCGGCTCGCAGCTTCCGCTCGGGTAGCCTGGCCGTCGTGTTCGATGGTCGTTTCCGGGCACCGGTTGAACGAGCCGTGAAGCCTCTGGGCGACGGTCTGCGCCGCACCGGCCTGAGCCCCGATCACCTCACCGTCCTCGGTCTCCTGCTCGGCATCGCCGCCGCGGTCGCCATCGGCGCCGGCGCCCTGAGGGGTGGGCTGCTCCTGGTGGTGCTGGCCGCACTCCCGGATCTCCTCGACGGAGCGCTCGCCAAGGCATCGAACTCTGCCAGCCAGCGGGGCGCGTTCTTCGACTCCGTGATCGACCGGGTGACCGACGCGCTGCTGCTCGGGGGCGTCGCCTGGTACCTGGCGTCGACCGAGAGCCCGCACATGGCGCTGCTGCCCTTCGGCATCATGGCGGCGTCCTCCATCGTGTCGTACGAGCGGGCCAAGGCGGAGTCTCTCGGGCTCTACGCCAAGGGTGGGCTGATGGAGCGGGCCGAGCGGATCGTGCTGCTCTGCATCGGGCTGCTGTTCGAGTCGATCCTGGTTCCCGTCCTGTGGCTGATGTTGGTGCTCACGGTGGCGACGGCCGTACAACGGTTCTACAAGGTCTGGCGCCAGGCTGGTGTCGCCCCCGTCGTGATCGAGCGCCAGGCGGCCAGGCGGTCCCGGCGGCAGTCCCGCCGCTCGGCGCGACAGGTGCGCTTCAACGACCTGCGCCGCCGCCGCCAGTCCTGACCCCTGTCGATGTCACGCGTCAGGGACAGGGGCTTCGACCGCCTCGGAGTACCCGCGTACCGTGCCGCGTCACTGGCGGCGCAGAATCTGCCGGAGCCGGTCACTTCGTTCGCGGCGTCCATGCTCGGTGCGGGGT
>DASTFY010000131.1:0-2509 GCA_035719525.1 Acidimicrobiales bacterium | reverse complement strand
GCCGGGATCCCGGCCCGGACCTGCACCGTCGACAGGAAGCCCGGCGGCGCGGTGCCGTAGTCGAAGAGGAGCGTGCCCGCGCTGGCCGGTGCCGTCGCGGTCCACGTCGCGCCACCGGTGATGGGTACATTGCCGCCGGGCGTGGCCGTGATGGCGACGGGCTGCGGGCCGGTGCCGGTGATGTTGGGTGAGCCGTCCTGCACCATCACCAGCTGGGGCGGCAACGTCTCCAGGACCTGGAAGCCGCCTACCGCGCTGGTGTTGGGGTTCTCGGCGACCAAGGTGTAGGTGTCGTTCTGGCCGGGGCCGAGGTCGGGCAGGGTGTTCCGCTTGGATCCCGCCGTCACCGTGCCGGCGCCCCGGATGATGCCGGGGCGCTCGGCGCGACCCAGCTCTTGGGTCGGCTCGCCCGCCGGCGTCCCGTTGGCGACGACCAAGTTGAGGATGTTCGTGCCGACCGGGAAGTTGGCCGCCGGGAAGATGACCGTCACCTCCTCGAAGGATCTGACGTCGCTGTTCGGTTGGGGCACGAGGTCGCGAGGCGGCCAGGTCACGGTGTTGGTCCCCGCGTCGAACGTACCGCCACCCGTGGCTGACACGAACTGCGCTCCGGCCGGCAAGGTGTCGGTGAAGACCACGCCGTTGAGGTTCTGGGTGCCGCCCGCGGCCAGCGTCAGCCCGACCCGGTAGGTGTAGGGCGTGTCGATCTGGGGCGGGGCACCCGCAGGCACGACGTTCTTGGTGACGGTCCAGTCCGACTTCGCCTTCGCCGTGACGATCACCTGGTTGGACGTCACGGAGGGCGCGTTGGAGGCGCTCATCGAGCCCTGGTTGACGGCCTGCGTCCCGACCGCGGTGCCCGGAGGGAACTGCGCACTGATCGAGACCTGGGCGGTAGTGCCGGCCGCGAGTGGGTTGAACAGCTGGAAGACAGCCGTGCCGGTGCTGGCGTCGTAGGTGACCGACTGGAAGTTGCCCTGGAACTGGACGTCGTTCACCTGGCGCGAAAGCTGCGGCGGGATGACATCGGTGATCGTCGCTCCCACGCAGTCCTGGCTCAACGACGAGCAGGAGTAGCTCAGCAAGAACGTGAACGGCTCGCCGGGCGCCGCCTGCGGCGGTGACGGCAAGGACACCGACTTGGTCAGGCCGAGCACCGCGGGCGTCTGCGCCGCGGCCTGGCCCGAGCTGAGTACCACAGGAGCCGCTGCCAACGAGAGCACGATGACCGACCGGATCAACCGCAACGGGCGCCGCGGCTGGATGCCGTCACGCATGAGGTCCCCCTTCCCAACTCGTTCTGCCACCGGAGTCTCGCGCGGTGCCCCCCGTCCGCCGTGGATCTTGCGACTCCGGCGCAACGTAGTGGAGTCGCACTCAGGGTCGATGACACTCGCTCCGCGGTCGGATCACCGCCCGGCGCGGGCGCAGGCCACGGCTCCGGCGGCCACCAGCAGCGTCCCCAGGACGGCCAGCGGCGCCACGATCTCGCCTCGGAAGGTGACGCCGAGGACGATGGCGACCACCGGTATCAGGTAGGTGAAGATCGCTCCTCTCGTGGCACCGACCCGGGCGAAGAGCCGCCCGGCCAGCATGAAGGCCAGGCCGGTGCCGACCACCCCCAGCACGGCGAGCGCGATGAGCGGTCGCCACGCGAAGTGCGAACTCCGGAGGCCCCACAACCCGAACGGGGCGAGGAACAACAGCCCGCGCCCTTGCACCGCGCGCTGCGTGGCCAGCGATCCGTACCGCTGTGTGAGGGGCACCGAGACGTTGCCCGAGACGGCGTAGCCGCACAAGGCCGCCACCACGCACACCACGCCGAGGGCCAGGCTCGACCCGCCGCTCCAGGTCGGGAGGGCGATGCACACCACACCCACCAGACCGATCGCCATGCCGACGATCTGGTTCCGTCCCGGCAGACGCCGGAGCATGACCGACGCCACCACGGCGACGAGTATCGGCAGGGCGCCGTTCAGCATGCCGGCGACGGAGGACGAGATCCACTGCTCGGCGATCGGGAACATCACGAGGGGGAAGGCCATCCAGGTCACGCCGAGCAGCGCGACCCGGGGCCGATCCTCGGAGGCGATGGGCGCACGGGCGGCGGAGAAGCAGCTGAGGGTGGCGTAGCCGAGGGCGACCCGCAGCATGGCCACCGTGGCCGGCGCGAACGCCTCCAGACCCTCGGCGATCAGGAAGAACGACGAGCCCCAGATGCCGGCGATGGCGAGCACCATCGCCCACTCGGCCGCGCCGAAGGCGGCCTGCGAGGTGCCTTCGGCGGTGGAGAGCAGCGACGGCCGGGCCACTCCCGTGGACCGTACCGACGGCCTGGACCACTCCGCGAGCCGGAATCGGACATCCACCCCGCAGATCCCGCCTCCGCGCCGCTCGCGTTCAGGACGGCGCTGGCCTCGCTCCGATGGTCACGGGGTGCGTGAGCGGATCGGTGAAACCCGGGCGGCTGGCACGTAGGAACAGGAGGCTGACCGCGAGCACGATCCCG
>DASTFY010000130.1:0-2086 GCA_035719525.1 Acidimicrobiales bacterium | reverse complement strand
GTGGCCGTCGCGCGGCCCGCGTGCCCTCGACCACCCCGCCCGCTTGTGTCGGCGGCCGCCCCGCCGCCCGCGCACCCTCGACCACCCCGGCCGGCTCCGCGGCCCGCGGTGCCTCCTCCTGCATCTGGCTGGGCGGCTCGAGGCCGTACTTGGCCAGCAGGGACAGGTAGTCGCGCTGGTAGAGGACCTTGATGCGGACGTCCGGGTAGAGCTCGCGCAGGCGGCGGACCTTGCGGTTCTTCTTGGTGACGAGGCGCTGGTTGAGGGTGGTGATCTCGATGTAGAGCCCGAACCCGGGCAGGTAGAAGTCGGGTCGGAACTGCTGGGTGGGCCGGCCGGCGGCGTCCCACTCGATGGGGAAGGCGGTCGGCTCGTACTCCCACTCGACCCGGTAGAAGTCGAGGAGGCGCGCGAACTGGCGCTCGGAGTTGTGCGCGAAGGTGATCTGGTCGGCCGCCCGAGTCGCTTCCGCGCTGGTGGCCATGGGCGGCGCTAGCCCTGATTCCCCTGGGGTGCTGCTCGGGGCGGGACCCCGGCGACCGCCTCGGCCGCCGGCGCATCGGCCTCCTCGGCGTCGGCCTCCGGCTGGTCCCCGGGCAGGTGGGCCAGGTCGCCCTCGGTGTCGGCCCAGACCCGCCCGACGGCGATGCCGAACACGGCCTGCCCGTTGGAGAGGACGTCCACGACCTCCTCGTTCGAGTGGCAGGCGTAGATCCGGCTCCCGTCCGACATCAGGGTGATGTCGGAGAGCGGCTTGCCCCCCGACTCCTTGCGCAGGTACCCGATCGCGTCGCGGATCTGGCGCAGCGAGACGCCGGCGTCCAGCAGTCGCTTGATGATGCGCAGCTCGACCACGTCGGTGAAGCTGTAGAGCCGCTGGGTGCCCGACCCGTCCGCTGCCCGCACCGACGGCGTGACCAGCCCGGTCCGGGCCCAGTAGTCGAGTTGCCGATAGGTGATGCCGACCAGCTTGTAGACGATGGGGCCGCGGAAGCCCGGCTCGGCCGGGGTCTGTCGCGCGGCCATCCAGATTCCTCCTTGCCGGGTCCTGCGTAATTACAACGATGTGACGTCCAGCCTAGGGGTCCGGGTCGGCCGCGTCAACGAAGCAACCCTACCGTTACCGACCTGCGATCTCTCGACCTTCAGCAGAGGGTGAAACCCTCTCAGCCCTACTCGAAATCCTCCGGACTGACTTGATCGAGAAACTCGCGGAACTTCTCGACCTCGCGCTCCTCGTCGTCGCTCTTGATGAGGATGGAGGCCTCGCTGAGCACGTCCTCCTCGGCGAAGATGGGTGTGTTGGCCCGGACGGCGAGGGCGATGGCGTCGCTCGGCCGGCTCGACACCGAGAACTTGGAGCCGTTCTGCCGCAGCTCGATGGTGGCGTAGAAGGTGCCTTCCTTGAGCTCGGTGATCACCACCCGCTCGATGGACACGACCAGCTCGTCCAGCAGGTTCTTGAGCAGGTCGTGGGTGAGCGGCCGCTGGGTGGCCACGCCCTGGAGCGCGAAGGCGATGGCGGTCGCCTCCACGTTGCCGATCCAGATCGGGAGGAAGCGTTCGCCGTCGCGCTCCTTCAGGAGCACGATCGGCGTCTGGGTTGGAAGCTCGATCCTGACGCCGACGAGGGTCAGCTCGACCAACGCGAAACCCCCTCGGGCGTCGAAGCGTTCCTGGCGCCCGGCCGGGCGCTTGCCGCACTGCCCGAGGCTATCAGACGCCCCCGGGCGATGCGACATACCGAGCGAAGGTTGCAGCCGGGAGGTGATCACCCCCCAGGCGGCCTCCACGCGCCATCGGGCCTGGTCGGACGGTCGAGCAGGGCCGGGTCGGCGCGCACCGCCTCCAGGTCGTCGACGGCCAGCAGCTCGCGCCGGCCCCGCTCGCGCTCGTCCAGGTCCAGGCCGTACCCGACCAGGAACACGTCCGGGACCTCGAAGCCCACATAGGACAGGGGCACGTCGACGATGCGCCGGGCACGCTTGTCCAGCAGGGCGCAGACCCGCAGGCTGGCCGGCCCGCGGGCGGCCAGGACCCGGAGCAGGTAGGTCAGGGTCAGGCCGGTGTCGACGATGTCCTCCAC
>DASTFY010000129.1:0-9453 GCA_035719525.1 Acidimicrobiales bacterium | reverse complement strand
GGGGCGAAGGTCTCGACGGCGGATCGGGGGTCAAAGGTCACGCCCGCGGCGTCGGGACCGCCGGCGTGGCCGGGTTCCACACGGCCACCGACGGCGATGGCGGCCCCGGAGTGCTGGGCGAGAGCACCCGAGGACGGGGCGTGCAGGGGCAGGGCGTGGTCGGGGTGGCAGGGATCGGCAACGCCTGGATCGGTGTCTACGGCGAGACCAACGCCGTCCCTGAGTCGGGCTCCGCGGGCGTGTGGGGCGATGGCAAGGGGACCGGCGACGGCGTGAAGGGCGTCGCGAATGCGCCCGGCAAGGCGGCGGTCTGCGGGTTCCAGCTCGGCAACAATGGCCCCGGCATCTTCGGGCAGGGCAACCCGGCGGGCTGGTTCAAGGGCAACGTCGTCGTAGAGGGCAACATCGAGGTGACCGGTGACCTCCTGCTCACCGGGGCCGACTACGCCGAGGCGTTGACCGCCACCGAGCCGGACCTCGATGCGGGCACCGTGGTGATCATCAACGACGATGGCCGGGTCGAACCGTGCCGGCGCGAGTACGACACCGCGGTCGCCGGTGTGGTGTCCGGCGGTCGAGGGGTGCGGCCGGCCATCGTCCTCGACCGTCACGACGGCGCGGCCGAGATCGCCCTGATGGGCAAGGTCTGGTGCCTGGCCGACGCGCACCCTGCGGCCATCCGCCCCGGCGATCTGTTGACGACGTCGGAGACGCCGGGACACGCTCGTCGAGTCGATGATCCGGCCCGGGCGATGGGAGCGGTCATCGGCAAGGCGTTGACACTCCTGGCCGACGGGCGCGGCCTGGTCCGCGTCCTGGTCTGCGCGATGAGGGGCAGGCAATCATGGCAATGAGCACACGCGCCGTGCTCGGGCAGGACTTCGGTTCGTTGGAACGCATCCGTGCCAGGGTGGGAGTCCCGCGCCCGGCCGCGGTCCGCCAGATCGCGAGCGCCTTCGTCCAGGACTTCGTGTTCGACGAGCCGATCATCACCGACACGGCTCTCGGTGGTCACCACAACCTCACCATCCGTCGCGACGGCAGCCACCGGTATCACGGGCACCTCCGGGCCACCGGATTCCCGTCGTTCGAGGTCGCCATCGCGACCACCCTCGGCTACGACATCGCCATCCCCGGTTCGGCGCCCGGCGCGGTGCAGGTGGCCTTCGCCGCCCACGGGGAGGTGCACGGCACCAACGAGTTCGGCGATCGCCAGTTCGGCTGGGATCAGCAGGGACACCTGCCGCTGCTGGTCGCCGAGTGGGAGAACGTGCGGCGCGGCCGGGTGCAGCGGCGGCTCGAGTTCGACACCGACTTCTTCGGCACCGCCGGCGGCGTCGTCAGCTTCCTCGGCCAGGTGGTCGCCCTCGGTGCCCTGTTCGGCGCCGGTGGCGTGGCCATCGTCCTCGCGGGGGAGGCTGCCCATCTGGCCAACTTCAACGAGCTCGTCCTACCGGGCACCATGGGACTCCTGCTGGCCTCAGGCGCGGCGTTCGTGTTCGGTCCCGGGGTCTTGATACCGGCCTTCATCGTGGGCGCCGCGGTCACCGCCGCCACGGTCAAGCAGCGTCCCCTGACCGGGCCCGAGCGCACCTTCGCTGACCAGGTCTTTCGCGGCAAGTGCCCGTACGACCGGGTCATGCTGACCAACCTGGTCGGCTTCGGAGGCCGTCCGTTCGCCAGCCCCGGACCGGGCGAGACGATCCTCGTCAACATCGGCGAGGGCTTCCACGACCCGGTGAACTACACGGGCAAGGGCGGGACCGAGCCCAATCAGCGGGCGGCCGGTCAGCTGTTGATCCACGAGCTCACCCACGCCTGGCAGATCGCCAACGAGTCGTTCACACCCGCGTACTACTGCCGGGCGCTGTCCACCTCCATCGGAACGACGGGAGGCGACATGTCCGCCTACGCCTACGGGCCGGCCGGACCACCGTGGGGATCGTTCGGCACCGAGCAGCAAGCCGCCATCGTCGACGGCTGGCTCGCCGGCAGCATGGCTCCGGAACTGGTGGGTCGGGCACAGCCGCAGAGGGCATTCCCTCCGATGCACGACAAGGACCAAGACCCCAACGTCAACCCGTACTACCGGTACATCCGCGACAACATCCGGGCCGGCATCGCCTGAGGAGGCTGCTGATTTGGCGTCCGCTGAACCGTTTCACGGACGATTTCTGCGATCCTCCTGCTCGACCCTTGACAACACCCGACGACCCTAGTAGGTTTCCTGAAACGATTCAATCAGCGCGCGAAGCTAGCTCAATCACGGTGACGAGCGCTTCCCGTGGACGGTCAACCACGGAGCGCTGAGATCGCGGTGCAAGGGGGAAGAACGTGTCGGAGACCGAGTTCGGGCCTGCGCCGCCGACTGGTGCACCGATCCTTTCGGTCATCGACGTTTCGAAGAGCTTCGGGTCCACGCACGCCTTGCGCGGGGTCGCGCTCGATCTCCACGCCGGTGAGGTGCACTCGCTCGTGGGCGAGAACGGCGCGGGCAAGTCGACGCTCATCAAGGTCATGACCGGGCTCTACCGCCCCGACGCGGGACATGTGGCGCTCGATGGCCACGCCGTCGAACTGCGCACTCCCGCGATCGCCCAGTCCCTCGGGATCGCCTGCATCTACCAGGAGCCGCTGGTGTTCCCGGACCTGTCGGTGTCCGAGAACATCTTCATGGGCCACACCGGGCGGGGACGCCTCGTCCATTGGCGGGACATGGACGAGCGGGCGGGCGAGATACTCCGCCAACTCGAGGTGGATATCGATCCCCGCGCGGTGGCTTCCCAACTGACCGTCGCCGGCCAGCAGGCCGTCGAGATCGCCAAGGCCATGTCTCGTGACGTCCGGGTGCTGATCATGGACGAGCCGACGGCCGCGCTCTCGGCGCACGAGGTCCGCCGGCTCTTCCGGCAGGTGGCCCGCCTGGCCGAGTCGGGCGTGGCGGTCCTCTTCGTCAGCCACCGCCTCGACGAGGTGTTCGAGATCAGCGACCGCATCACAGTCTTCCGGGACGGCCAACACATCTCGACGAAGCCGGCGGCTGAGGTCACAGAGGTCTCGCTGATCCGCGACATGGTCGGTCGGGAGCTGTCGGACTTCTTCCGCCGTGTTCCCCACGAGCCGGGCGAGGTGGCGCTGAGCGTGGAGGGCCTCAGCCGGGCCGGCGCGTTCGAGAACATCAGCTTCGATGTGCGCCGAGGCGAGGTGCTGGGCTTCGCCGGGCTCGTCGGATCCGGCCGGACCGAGGTGGCCGAAGCGCTGTTCGGTGTGCGGCGGGCCGACAGCGGCACCATTCGTACGGACGGTGAGGTGCTCCAGATCTCCTCGCCGCGAGAGGCCATGGAGCACGGCATTGCCTACGTGTCCGAGGATCGCCGGCGCCTCGGCCTCTCGTTGCCGCAGTCGGTGGCCGCCAACATCACCCTCCCCGGCCTGCGCCGGTTCGTCTCCCGGTGGTGGCTGATCGATCGCAACGCCGAGCGCCGCGCCGCCGAGGTCTACCGGGAGCGGCTGCAGATCCGCACCACGTCCCTGTCGACCCCGGTCGGCGTGCTCTCCGGTGGCAACCAGCAGAAGGTCATGTTGGCCAAGTGGCTCGACCTCAAGCCATCGGTGCTCATCTTCGACGAGCCCACGCGGGGCATCGACGTCGGGGCCAAGGCCGACGTGCACGAGCTGATCGGCGAGTTGGCCGAGGGCGGGGTGGCCGTCATCCTGATCTCCTCCGACCTGCCCGAGGTGCTGGCCATGAGCGACCGCGTGCTCGTCATGCGGGAGGGGCGGCAAATGGGCATCTTCGCCGATGCCGACCTGGACCAGGAACGCATCATGATGGCCGCGGTAGGCGTCGAGTGATCGCCGAGCAGGACCTGCCCGCCGCACCGAGCCGGTCGCGCCGCTCGTTGCTGGAGCCCGAGCGGGTCAAGGGCCTGACGCTGGTGGCCGTCGTGCTGGCCACCGTCTTCATCTTCAGCGTGGTGGTGGACGACTACCTCAGCGCTCGCTTCGTCAGCCGTCTCCTGATTGCCATCTCCATCACGGCGCTGGTGGCCGCGGGAGAGACCCTGGTGATTATCACCCGCAACATCGATCTCTCGGTCGGCTCGATGGTCGGCGTGGCCGCCTACCTCACCGCGGAGATGTTGGCCGAGAACCAGGGACTGTCGGCGCCGATCGCCGTGCTGGTCGCCGTAGGGATCGGGACCGCCCTCGGCCTGGTCAACGGAGTGCTCGTCGCCGTGGCCAGGCTGCCTTCGATCATCGCCACCCTGGGCACGTTGTCGATCTACCGGAGCCTCCTCACCAACCACGCCGGGGGCAAGACGATCTCGACCGGCTCGCTGCCGGCGTGGCTGATCGACCTCCCCCGCAGCACGCTCTTCCGGCTCGGCCGGTACGACGTCCGCACCATGTTCGCCGTCACGCTGGGCATCGCGGTGGTGCTGCACCTCGCCCTGCAGTACACGCGGGGCGGGCGACACCTCTACGCCCTCGGCTCCAACCCGGAGGCGGCGCGCCAAGCGGGCTTGAACGAGCGCCGAATCCAGATCACCGCCTTCGCCGGCTGTGGCGCCCTGGCCGGACTCGCCGGGTTCCTCTACGTCGGACGCTTCGGCACTATCAACGTGACCGCCGGCTCAGGCCTGGAGCTGGCGGCCATCGCGGCGGCGGTCGTCGGGGGCGTCAGCACCCTGGGCGGATCCGGGACCATCATGGGCGCCTTCCTCGGCGCGGTCCTGATCGGGGTGCTCGACCAGAGCCTGGTGCGGGTCGAGCAGATCAGCGAGTTCTGGCGGGACGCCATCCTCGGCGCGCTCATCTTCATCGCCGTCTTCCTCGACGTGACCGTCGGTCGCCGGCTGAAGGAGCGGGCCCGCCGGCGAGCCATCGACGAAGCGCGGGAGGTCGAGCATGGCTAGCTGGGCCCGACGCTCCACGTGGGAGTTGGTGCTCCTGGTGATCCTCGCCGCGACGGTCGTGTTCAACGTGTCCGACTCGAGCGGCTATCTCAGCATCGACAACTTCGTGAACCTCTTCCAGCTGCACATCGAGAAGATCATCGTGGTCATCCCGATGGCCTTCGTGATCATCGCCGGCGAGATCGACCTGTCGGTGGCGTCGGTGATGGCGTGGTCAGCGAGCGTGCTGGCCTGGATGTACGAGCAGGATGCACCCCTCGTCCTCGCCGTGGTGGTCGCCCTCGCAGCCGCGGCCATGGCCGGGCTGATCCAGGGGTGGTGCGTCGCCCGCCTCGGGCTCCCGTCCCTCGTCGTCACCCTGGCTGGCCTGATCGGTTGGCGGGGAGCGGCCCGCATCCTCGTTGAGGACCGGTCGATCGGCGACTTCCCCCGCTGGTTCGACCAGCTCGGCCAGGACAAGCTCGTCGGCCCCCTGCCCGTGTCGTTGGTGATCTTCTTCGCTCTCTTCGCGCTCGGCTGGGTGATCCTGGCCCGCTCGGCCGCCGGGCGCGTGCTGTACGTGATCGGCGACAACGCCGAGGTGGCCCGCTACTCGGGCATCGACGTGGCGCGGGCGAGGCTCGCCCTGTTCACGACGTCCTCGCTGGTCGCGGGGGTGGCCGGCATCCTGTTCGCGGCACGGCTGGGAACCGTGCGGGGCGACATGGCCGCCGGGTTCGAGCTCGAGATCATCACCATCGTCCTGCTCGGCGGCGTCAGCATCTTCGGGGGATCCGGCCGCATGAGCGGCGTGTTCCTCGCCGTGCTCATCGTGCTCAACCTGCGCAACGGCTTCGGGCTGGCCAACGTCGGCGGCAACACGCAGACCGGGGTGATCGGGTTGATCCTCATCGGCTCGGTCATCGCCCAGAACGTGATCGACCGGCTGGGCAACCGCACCCGCGCCCCCGGTGCACCGACCGCCGCCGGCATGCCGGACCCCGCCCAGGCGGGAGCAGTTGGCGCATGACCTGCGCCCTTGATCCACCCACAAGCCACCAACCACATCAGGGAGGAACCCATGAAGTTCAGTAAGACGATGACTCTCCTGAGCGCCCTCGCGCTCGTTGCCGCCGGTTGCGGCAGCGACTCGGGCGACTCGGGGACGACGGAGGCGCCCGCGACGGACGCTCCGGCGGACACGGGGAGCGCAGGAACGGGAGCCGCCGGCGACTTCGCCAGCATCCTGTTGCCCAAGTGCACCGGCATCGCCGTGTTCGACCAGGCTAACGAGGGCGCCATCGAGGCCGCCGGTGAGATCGGGGTGGGCGAAGCCGAGTTCGTGGGGCCGGCGTCCTGCACCGACAGCACGGGACAGGTCGAGTTCGTGACGAACGCCGTGACCCAGGGCGTGAACGCGATCATGATCTCCAACAACGCCGGCGACCAGATCGATCCGGCGACCCAGGCGGCCGCCGACGCCGGCATCACCGTCGTGAGCTGGGACTCACCCATTCCCTCCGCCGCCGGGGAGAGCCTCTTCGTGGCCCAGGTCGACTTCGACGAGACCGGCAAGGTGATGGCCGACATGGCCACCGAGATCCTCGGTGCCGAGGGCGGCGAGATCGCCATCCTCTCGGCCTCGCCGGACGCCGCCAACCAGAACGCCTGGATCGCCTCCTTCGAGGAGGTGCTGCAGGACCCCGAGTACGCCTCCCTGAACCTCGTCGACACGGTCTACGGCAACGATGACGCCGACGAGTCGTACAACCAGGCGCTGGCTCTGGTCGACGCGCACCCCGACCTCAAGCTCATCATGGCTCCGACGACGGTGGGCATCGCTGCCGCGGCCAAGGCGATGCAGGACGAAGGCCTGTGCGAGACCATCAAGGTCTCCGGTCTCGGCCTGCCGGACGAGATGAAGTCGTACACGGAGAACGGCTGCGCGCCGAAGTTCGCCCTGTGGAGCTTCGTCGACCTCGGCTACGTCACCTTCTACGCCACCCACGGGCTGGCGACGGGTGCCTTCGAGGCTGAGGAGGGGGCGACGTTCGAGGCCGGCCGGATGGGGTCCTACACCATCGAGAAGGATCCGACCCGCGACGAGGGCCTGCGCATCGTGATGGGGCCGTTCACCGTCTACGACGAGACCAACGTCGGCGGTTGACTTCGGGTGTCGGATGGGAGCCTGGCGGCGGGCTCCCATCCCACCGGACGGAGGACCGACAGATGACTGATGCGATGAACCGGGTCGGCTTCCGGCTGCAGGTGCGCCGTGAGCTGTTGGCCGAATACCGCCGACACCACGCGGCGGTGTGGCCCGAGATGCGCGCGGCGCTCGGCCGCTGTGGCTGGCACCGGTACTCGTTGTTCCTCGACGATGACGGCACGCTGTTCGGCTACTTCGAGACCCCGGGCACCCTCGACGAGGCGGTCGCCGCCATGCAGGCCGAACCGGTGAACGAGCGCTGGCAGGCGCTCATGGCGCCGTACTTCGTGGTCGGGGACGCTCCGGCGGACCGCCAGATGCACGCACTCGAAGAGGTGTTCCACCTCCCATGAGCATCTCCCATCAGCACAACGATCGAAGGAGAGTGAGATGACGACCGAGGAGAGGGTCGCCAGCGGGATTCGGGATCTCAGCCTGGAGCTGCCGTCGTGGGCGTTCGGCAACTCCGGCACCAGGTTCAAGGTCTTCGCACAGAAGGGCGTACCCCGCAACCCGTACGAGAAGATCGCCGACGCCGCCCAGGTGAACGCCTTCACCGGTGCCGCGCCCGCGGTGGCGCTGCACATCCCCTGGGACCGGGTGGAGGACTACGGACATCTGGCCAAGCACGCCGCCGAGTTGGGCGTGCGCATCGGCGCCATCAACTCCAACGTCTTCCAGGACGACGACTACAAGCTGGGCTCTGTCGCCAATCCGAGCCCTCAGGTGCGGCGCAAGGCCACCAACCACCTGCTCGAGTGCGTCGACATCATGGACGCCACCGGGTCGAGAGATCTCAAGCTCTGGTTCGCCGACGGCACCAACTACCCCGGCCAGGACGACATCGTCGCCCGCCAGGATCGCCTGGCCACCGCGCTGTCAGAGGTGTACGACCGCCTGGGCGACGACCAACGGATCCTGCTCGAGTACAAGCTCTTCGAGCCGAGCTTTTACACCATGGACGTGCCCGATTGGGGAACGGCCTTCGCCCACTGCATCGATCTCGGACCGAAGGCGACGGTGGTCATCGACACCGGGCACCATGCGCCAGGAACGAACATCGAGTTCATCGTGGCCATGCTGCTCCGGGCGGGCAAGCTCGGCGGGTTCGACTTCAACTCCCGCTTCTATGCCGACGACGATCTGATGGTGGGCGCAGCCGACCCCTTCCAGCTCTTCCGGATCATGTGGGAGGTCCGCCGGGGCGGCGGCCTCGATCCGCAGACCGGCATCGCGTTCATGCTCGACCAGTGCCACAACATCGAGCCGAAGATCCCCGCGCAGATCCGGTCGGTCATGAACGTGCAGGAGGCGACGGCCAAGGCCCTCCTACTCGAGGGCGAAGCCCTGTCCACCGCGCAAGGGGAAGGCGACGTGCTCGGCGCGCACGCCGTGTTCATGGACGCGTTCGCCACCGACGTCCGGCCGCTGCTGGCCCAGATCCGATCCGACGCCGGCCTGGATCCGGATCCGGTGGCCGCCTACGACCGCTCCGGCTATCACGAGGCCATCTGCGCCGAGCGGGCCGACGGGGCTGCTGCCGGCTGGGGGGCGTGACGGCGTTGGGAGGCACCGGTGAGACCGGTGGCGCGGTCGTCGACGCGCTGATCGGGCGCTCGAACCGGCTCGGCGCCGATCCGCGTAACACGAACTACGCCGGCGGCAACACCTCGGCCAAGGGCGAGGAGATCGACCCGGTCACCAACGGGCCGGTGGAGGTCCTGTGGGTGAAGGGCTCCGGCGGTGACCTGGGCACCTTGACACCAGAGGGGCTGGCCGTGCTCCGGCTGGACCGGCTCCGCGCCCTGGTGGATGTCTACCCGGGCGTCGATCGAGAGGACGAGATGGTGGCGGCCTTCGACTTCTGCCGCCACGGCCCCGGTGGCGCGGCACCGTCCATCGACACCGCGATGCACGCTCTGGTGGTCGCACCCCACGTCGACCACCTCCACCCCGACGCCGGCATCGCCCTCGCCACCGCAGCGGACGGCGAGGCCCTGACCAAGGAGTGCTTCGGTGACCGCGTGGCGTGGATCCCCTGGCGGCGACCGGGGTTCCAGCTCGGGCTGGACATCTCGGCCATCGCCCGGGCCCACCCCGAGGCGATCGGCGTGATCCTCGGTGGCCACGGGATCACGGCCTGGGGTGCGACGAGCGAGCAGTGCGAGGCCCGCTCGCTGGAGATCATCGGCACCGCTCAGTCCTTCCTCGATGCCCGGGGCCGGGCCGACCCCTTCGGTGCAGTCGTGCCCCACTTCGACGCTCTCCCGCCGGCCGAGCGGCGCGCCCGTGCCGCCGTGCTGGCCCCGGTGATCCGGGGCCTGGCCTCGACCGACCACCCCCAGG
>DASTFY010000128.1:0-2404 GCA_035719525.1 Acidimicrobiales bacterium | reverse complement strand
TCTGCCTGAACCTGAGCTTCATGAGCGCATGGAAGGTCGGCGGACCGGACGGTGACGACACGAAAGGCGGGATCGGCGTGACTGACCTGCTCACCAAGTGGCGGGCGCTGCCGCTGATGTGGACCGAGGCGCTGCGAGCGCTGGTGTGCCTGGTGCCGATGATGGTCGCCACCGTTCTGGGCCAGACCACCTACCTGGTGACCTTGGGCCAAGGCGCGTTCTTCTTCAGCTCGATCTTCCTGCCCAGGAGACTCGGCGCGCGCTTCGTGTTGGGCTCCCTCGTCCTCGGCTTGGGGCTCGGATTCTATCTGATCGGCGGAACGGTGGCCCCCAACCCATGGGTCGCGCTGATCTTCACGTTCTTCGTCTGCCTGAACCTGAGCTTCATGAGCGCATGGAAGGTCGGCGGACCGCTCGCGTTGACCCTGGTGATGATCTACACCGCGGGGCTCAACACCGGCTCACCGGACAAGGCGGCCGCCAACTTCCTCGTGTTCGCCTTCGTCATGGGCTGGTCCGCGCTCATATCGCTGCTCCCATTCTGGACACCGGTGCCACCGCCGCCGGTGAACGAGAACCAGAGCACCGGGGAACTGGCCGAGCAGGGCCTTCGGATGGGCATCGGCACCACGCTGGCCCTGGCCATCTCCTACCTCGCCGGATTCGCCAAGATCGGCTGGGCCCCCAGCGCCGTCGGCAATGTGGTGCGGTATGATGTCGGCGTACTGACTCATGTGTCGGTCGAAGTACGACCTGACGTGTCGGTCCCGGCGTGGGGATCATGGCATGGGATTGCTGGTGGGCGCGAGTGACGCGCGGTCTTTGAGTCGGTAGCTGGGCCCGTTGATGCTCAGGACGTGGCAGTGGTGCAGGAGTCGGTCGAGGATGGCGGTGGCCAGGACGTCGTCGGCGAAGACGTGGCCCCATTCGCTGAATGCCTTGTTGCTGGTGAGGATCACTGAGCCGCGTTCGTAGCGGCGGCTGATGAGCTGGAAGACCATGTTCGCTGCCGCCCGGTCCAGTGGGAGGTAGCCGACTTCGTCCAGGACGAGGACGGCGGGTCGTAGGTAGGTCTGGAGCTTCTTGGCGAACCGGCCGGCGGCTTCGGCGGCGCGGAGTTGCTGGACGGCTTCGTCGAGGCTGGTGAAGTAGATCGAGTATCCGGCGGAGCAGGCGGCGACGGCGAGCGCGACCGCGAGGTGGGTTTTGCCGACCCCGGGTGGGCCGAGCAGAGCGATGTTGGAGTGGCTGGCGACGAACTCCAGGGCGGCGAGGTCGCGGACCTTGCGGGGGTCGAGGTCGGGCTGGAAGGCGAAGTCGAAGCAGTCGAGGCCCTTATGGTGCGGGAGGCCGGAGAGCTTGAGCGCGGTGCGGAACCGGCGGCCCTCGCGGACTCCGACCTCCTCGCCCAGGAGCAGGTCAACGAACTCGAGGTAGCCCATGGTGTCGGCCTCGGCCCGGGCCACCAGATTTTCAAGATTCTCCCCGAGGTGGGGCAGGGTGAGGCGGGTGGCGTGGCCGCGGATCCGGGTGGTGATCAACTCGCTCATGTCGGCTGGCCCGTCGAGGTGTCGCCAGGCCCCAGGAGCTGGTTGATCTGCGCGGCGAGGTGCTCGGCGCAGGGTCGAGCGAGGCCGGTGGCGATGATGACCATGCGGTGACCGCGGCGGAGGCGGACCAGCCAAACCCGGCCCGGGGGTTGCCCTTTCGCGCTGGTCGAGCCGTGGTCGACCTCGACGCGCAGCGTGGGTGTGTTCATCAGCTGCTGGCCTCCGATCCGGTGGCGATCCCGGCGGCGGTGTCGTAGGCGCCCAGCGATCGCCGCGCGACCGGGGTTGCGGCGGCGGGGTGCGCGGCGATCAGGTCGGCGAGCGGGTCGTGTCGCGGCTCGGTCCTGGGCTCCACGTCGGGCGGCGGCGGGGAGGGTGGGTCGAGGGTGACCGCGCGGGAGTGCCCGTCGGGGAGCCCGTTCCAGTGCGCCGGGTCGATGACCATCGCGCCGCGCCGCGGCGCGCGGGGGTGGGCGGCGAGCACGATCGGGTCTCCGTCACCGGCGAGGCGGTGAATCGTGACCGTGCCAGCGGACACCCGCAGCTCGACCCGTTGACCCGCCCGGGCCGCCCGCCCGTCACTGGCGCGGGCCGGGATCGAGTAGGACGAGCCTTCGAAGCTGATCAGGCAGTCCCGCCCAACCCGGCGCAGGTGCCGATCACAGACCAGGTAGGGCAACTCCGGCAGCGGTCCCAGCGCCGCCTGGTCGATCTGGGCGCGGACTCCGATGAGTTCGCCGTGCGTGCGGTGGCGCTGGGCACGGCGGATCGGCACCCACTGGTTGAACGCCCCGTCCAGCTCCGCGATCGACTCGAAGCTGCGGCCGGTCAGGACGTGGTCGCGCACGATCGCG